>CAYPCH010000043.1:0-27731 GCA_964409165.1 uncultured Oscillospiraceae bacterium
AGCCTCCGCCATTTAAATTTGTAATCCCTGCCGCATTACTGGTCTTATAATATCCTGATATTGTCCATACATCCCCTGCTTTACAATTAAACAAACCATTATAGCTGTTTTGCCAACCATGCCATTGATTAGCCGTTCCCGTCTTCGTCAACTTCCATGTTTTTAAACCACTAACTGGTCCCGACTCAGTCGCTGATACATCTTGCACAAGACCTCCATTATTACCACTCGGAGCATATGTTGCTTTATTTTCACTGCTCAAATATTCTGTCTTAACCCACTGAAGTCCATTCATATACATGACTCCTGCTGACGTTGAGTAATTCCATGACGGTCCATCCCATACTATTGCATTAGTCATATCCTCATTTGCTCTTATTTTACAGTAAAAGTAATGCCAGTTTCCATCAGCCATTATCTGCAAACTTGATTCTAATAACGTTGTATTATATAGTTCTGACCAATCATATTTATAAAACCTTCCGGCAGATAAATTTGTTAAACCAGCTGCATTGTTCGTTTTATAATATCCCGATATCGTCCAAATATCTCCTGCTTTACAATTAAATGCACCATTATAACTGCTTTCCCAACCATGAAATTGGTTTGCTGACCCTGTCTTTGTAAGCTTCCATGTTTTTAAACCACTTACAGGACCAGATTCAGTTGCTGATACATCTTGCACAAGGCCTCCGTTATTACTGTAAGGAGTATATGTTGCTTTATTTTCACTACTCAAATATTCTGTCTTAACCCACTGAAGGCCATTAATGTACATGACTCCTGCTGACGTTGAGTAATTCCATGATGGTCCATCCCATACTATTGCATCTGTCATATCTTCGTTTGCTCTTATTTTGCAGTAAAAGTAATGCCAGTTTCCATCAGCTGTTATATTGAGATTTGATTCCAGCAATGTCGTATCATATAACGCTGTCCATTCAGGCTTATAAAACCTTCCTGCACTCAAATTTCCTATTCCTGCCGAATTACTCGTCTTATAATATCCTGATATTGTCCATATATCCCCTGCTTTACAGTTGAATGCACCATTATAACCTCCTTCCCATCCATGGAATTGGTTCGCTGTACCTGTCTTTGTAAACTTCCATGTTTTCGTATTATTATCTGGCCCCGGCTCGGTTGCTGATACATCTTGTACTAAGCCTCCGTTATTACAGTAAGGTGTATACGTTGCTTTATTCTTATTATACGTCAAGGGATTTCCAATTGAATCATAGGTTATCGATTTACCGTCAAAGTTAACCAATTTATCCTTCCAGGTTGAATCATATGTATTAGCAGACGTCTTTAAAGGATTTGATGGTGTTCCTGTTGTGTAAGGGTATATAGTTTTGGTCTGCAAATTACCGCCTTTATCATATGAGTAGACTATAGTCTTGCCAAGTTCCTGATTATCTTCCCTTACAACTTCATTTATCTCATTGTAATAGTACTTTATTAATTTACCGTTTTGTGTAATAGTTTCAATATTACCGTTTGCATCATATGTATAGTTAATTGAACTCCCGTTATTATTAATGGATTTCAAGCGGTTTGTGGTTGAATTGCTTCCATAAGCTCCATTTTCATAGGTTAAAGAAGTATTGTACTGGTTGCTTCCAGTATCAACATTATAACTAAATAGCCTTCCTATTTCATCATAATTGTATGTAGTGCAACTTCCGTTATCCGCTGTCACCGTTTTCATCCGACTGTCGCCATCATAGGTATAATCGGTTGTGTATCCTATGTTGTTTATTTCTTCAGTTATTTTACTTAAATTATTGTCCAGATCAAAATCATACGCTCTAGTATTGCCGTTTGAATCTTTTTCTTCAGAAAGCCTTTCAGCCATATCGTAGTAGTATTTGTAATTTACTCCGTTTACCAGATCTTCCTGATAACCCACATTACCGTCTGCATTATAAGCGTACTTGTATCTTGCTGTTCCATTATATTCCTTTTCTGTCACCCTATCAAAGATATCATATGTATAACCTACTTTCTGCCCGTTTCCATAGGTTGATTCTTTAAAAAGCCCTGTCCGTGGTTCATAACTGTTGGTTATGAGCGGCTGAGTTCCGACAAGTATTTTAGTATTGTTTCCGAGCTTATCATACTCAAATTTATAATTAAACCCATTATGGGTTATAGTATCAAGTCTGTCATTTTTATAACCGTAGACATTTCTTATTTCCTGCCCATCTACCGTCTTGTAAACATCTGTAAGCTGATCGGTATTATTATTGTATTTATATGTAGTTATTTTGTTTTTTGCATCGGTAAAACTTGACAGGGTCCCTTTTGCATTATCATAATTATATCTTACGGTTTTACCTGAGGGATCTGTCATGGTATCAATATAGTTTCCTCCGGTTTTATAAGTTACGCTTGATTTTGTAAACAAACTGAATGTATATCCAACTGTAGAAGTAAGCGGATTTCCATAGCTATCATAAGTAAATGAGTATCTAACATTCTCCTGAGAAGTTGCATTTAATAAATTGTGTTTGCTGTCATAGTTATAGTTAAACTGGTTTCCTTTCGGACTCACAATTCTTTTCAAATCATTGCTTCCATTATAAGTAAACTGCGAATTCTGGCTTGCAAGACTTGTTGAAGATACCAGATTGCCGTTATCATCATACTGATAACTGTTTCCAAATTCCTCTTTATACAATTGTATACCGTCAAACCAAGCTGTATTTGCATTATCACTGTAATGTAATTTTATTGCAATCTCTGTGTAGTTAAATGTTGATACGAAAGCTCTTCGACAAACATAGCTCCAATCTTTAGAATACTTGTTAAGCTCAATCACTTTAGAATTCCTCCATGTATTCCTATCTGAATCTTTAAACATAATCTGGATTTTGTGTACACCTTTCGGAATTGAATCTGCCTTGAACCAACCTCCAAAAGTAAAAATATCTTCTTCTTTCCCATTAATTTTTATGTACTGGGTAAGTACTTTTTTCTTTGTAGTATTACCTTTGATTTCAAAGCACTTTTTATCAAGATTCTTTGGATAGTCGGCATCTGTTGATGTTACTAGTTTATCCTCGGTTTCACAAGCTTCCTCCTTTACCCAATAATCTGGAGTATTGGTGCCATAGCTGAAATCTGCATTTTCAACCAGATTATATCTGTTAGCAACCGCTCCTTCTTCTAGCTGCAACCAATCAAAGCAAGCTGAGCCTGTTTCACCTGTTACCGCCAAACATACATCTATGGTATTTGAAGCAGAGTTGGCTGGAACTGTAAAAGTCAATTCATATCTTTCCCAATCTTTGCTACCGTTAATATATTCAGAAACTGCTTCCTGTAAAACGCCTGCATCATTTTTATATTTTACAAGCAATGATGCCCCACCATTACTGCTATTAGTTATTCCTACTGTTTTTATGTATGCTGAGAATGTATATGTTTTACCCTTTTCAATGCTAATCTGTTGTTTAGCATATTCCCGTCCTGAGGTATTGCTTTTGGTAACCTTTACAAACCTATTGCCAATATAATTGGGATCGGTATCATAAGACATGCTTCCTGTAGATCCGCTGTCTGCACCAAGTGTCCAGTTACTATCCACCTCAGCATTATGGTTTTTAATATAGTTTATTGTCGTTCTCTGAAGTTTTGATTGAAATCCCAGTTTATTGTTTATATTTGCATCTCTGTTATATTCATAATATTGGGCATTTCCTTCATTATCAACAATAGCAACCGTATTACCGTAGTTATTAAATTGATATGTATTCTTTCTTCCCTTTACGTCTGTAAAAGTGGTACTGAAATAACCATAAGATAAACCCATCTCATTTCCCAATGTTCCGTCCGTATTGGATTCACTGACCTTCTTAACAAGGTTCGCTGGCCCCGAATAATATTCATAGTATAATTTATATCCGTCAAAGTTTATTATACTCTTCAAAGTATTATTGGAGTAATACTCATACTGCGTATACTTTGAGTCTGGATAAATAATCTTTGTAAGCCTGTTACTTGTGTACTGGTAAACTGTTTCCCTGCCTGCAGGGTCGATAATGCCTGAAAGAAGCCCATATGAGTAATTCAATGTTGTTGTCCTGCCTGCTCCGTCTGTAATAGTACTAAGCAACTTTTTACTACCGGTGGTAAATGTACATTCAATCCTATTTCCGTTTGCATCTTCCATAGCCATCAAATTACCGTCTTCATTAAAGTACATATGATTATCATACTTGTCTATCATTTCATAAAGATAGTCATACCCTAAAGTGTAATAGTAGTATGAATCATAAATTATTGTATACCCATACCCTGCCTCATCTTTATACTCGCAACTGAGTGGTGCAACACCTGTTCTGATAAAATATATCTTTGTGCCGTCTTCATCTATATAATATGCCTTATCTCCCATTAGTACAATTTTTTGGTTCATGCTGAGTCTCCAGCCATTGCCGTATCCAATATTTTCATTTTTAGTTGAACCGTTGAAAACATGTGTCAAGTTTATAGGCAACCTGTTTCCGTTTTCAACCACATCACTGTGGGTTACAACAAGATTACCTGTAGCATCATTGATATAAGCCGTTCCTGCTCTTCCTGCATCCTGTGAATGGTAAGTCCAGTATCCTTCCAGTCCTGCTGCATTTATGTATGTAATTGTAATTTGGGGACGATAAGCTGAACTACTATAATTGGAAGAATAAAATTTATCAGTACTTCCAACGTCGCTTCTCTGCTCTAATACAACACCATAATTATTTCCATATCTGTGCCATTCGTTAAAAATACCTGTTATATCCAGCTTCTTGGTAGTGGTACTGGTTGAAAAATCCTGCCATACAGGGTCGTATGCCGGCTTATTGTTCCAGGTAATAGTTTGTTCATTCCAAGGTCCAAGAACCTTATGCACACTCACCTTGGTATGTTTATTATACTCTTCTCTGCTTAGCTTAAGTATAGCACTTGTAACCATATCAGATGACTCTAAATTCGGCATATCGAATGATAAATATGCCAATCTCGAACCGCTCTCAACATACATAATATTTGAACTGCCATAGTTATTGTTTGGAGCGCCAGAACTCACATAGCTGTCGTTTATTGGGCTTATTCCTTCAATTATAGGATCGATTGTTACCGGATATTTTCTCTCAGCATTGTTTAGCCATTCATTGTCTGGTATGATTGTTAAAATATAACCTTTCTCTTCCTTAGAAAAAGCCACTTCTATATCATGGCTTTCTGTACCATCAGAATCAAACATAAAAGGTGCAGGCATAATAAAGATTTCATTTTCTTTATCTTTGGGATCATAAAAAGCAATTGAATTATTACTCATAAGCTCAGCTTCAAGGTTCTTTACATTAAAATTAAAAGTAAAAGAAGGAGCCTCAAGTTTCTCTTTCAATATGATGTTCTCTTTCAATTCATTCGATAGAATTTCATATTGCAGGTCTACACCTGAATATATGTTTTGAAAGTATACAGAAGATGTTACAGTTTCTACTGCTTTAATGCTTTCATTTTTACTAAGCAAATTCAGATTTACTTTGTCTTCTTTGTTCCTATATTCTCCACTGACATCATTAAACTTTTTGCCATTCCTGTTGTTGGATTTTTTATTTACGGATATGTTCTCTTTTCCTTTATCAATACCTTTAGAAGAATAAACAGATGAGCTAACATCCATAGCCTCATACTTTTTTGTTTCTAAATCATTCTCAATTCCCCATGATATCTCATACTTATCCTTTTTTATACTAACAAGCTTATTTGCCGAAGCCTTTTTTGCTATCCTCACTTTAAAGTCATTTGCCTTGTTTTCCAGCACATCATTATTCTCTTCATCCTTTTGTTCCACAATGCTGTTGTCTATTTCCTTCCACTCGTCACCATCCTTGTAGTGTACGTTTTCTGGATAAATAGCAGCTACAAAAGACCCATCATCCCTCAAAAAATGTTTTACATTTCTTTCTCTCTTTTCCACCACTTCACCAATTATATCGGGTTCCATTTCACTGTCCACAGCACCATTGTCTGCCACTGTATCCTCGCTAATGTCCGGCAATACTTCCTGTGTTTCACTCACTGCTTCTCCAGGACCTCTACCATTCTTCTTTTCTGCAAATACATCCACCTGCAAAACTGTCAATAAAAATGTTACAACCAATACAATTGATATGAGTTTTTGAAACTTCCTCACCAATAAAACTTCCCCTTAAAATAAAATAATTATATAAAAAAACATACCACGCATATCCTTCTCGAATAAACGCGGTATACCAATTATATCCTTACAAAATCTGATACCTCATAGTACTGACGCTACCCGACTTATACTTACGATAATACAATTATAAATAACTGAATAATATGGGCGTAATATACAAGTATTATACATACTTTCAGTTAACATGTAAATATGCGTCAGGCAAAATTCTACAATTCATTTAAAAACAGTTTCCAAACCATCTATCCATAGATACTCACCAAACAAATCTACTTCTTGAGCTTCAAAAACAGTATCACTCCCATAATCACAGCAACTGCCGTAATGGTAATATTGAAAATCAACTTGTAGTCGTACGGTGGCTGGGAATCCTCGTCAGATACGATATACTCCTCCTTTATATCCTTGACACTCAATATGTCATATCCTTCATTCAGAATCTGCTCCTTATAATTTGATATATCATAGCTCTTTGGAATGCTCATTACAACATTGCCAAACTTCAAGGCATAATTCTCCTGTTTTGAACCCTCAAATATCAATTCATCAACCAAGTATTCCGCCTCAATCCCCTGTATATTTACAGGCTTGTCGTCCTGGTTGTCAATAACAATTTCAGAAATCCCGTATCCTACCCTGTAATTATCCAGTTGAAGGGTAAGATCCTGATACCGGGTATTTTCAAAATCCAGATTGTAAAGCATTTTTGATACCCTGTTATCAAAAGTTACATTCCTTTTAAACATGCTGTCGGTTTTCAATGTAACACTTAACAGTTTCAGGTTTTTGAATTCCGGAACTTTTATTACTGTTTTTCTTTCCTTCTCCTCAACAGTATATTCCGGAGAAATGGTACTAGAAAAGTATGCTCTTTCCATCAATACTTTATTGTACTTTAATTCCACCGAAGCAAAAGAGATTTTCTCCAGGTTGTTGGATATTCTGAAACGGTAGAAAGGGTATTTTTTTATACTGTTAAAATAAATCCCGGGCTTTTTGTTGCCGCCGACACTATACAGAATATCATCCTTTACCTTTTCCCATCTCACATTATCGTAGCTTCCCAGAACCTCTACTTCCTTTGCAAAGCCCTCCATTCCGGTTTCTATTTCAATTGATGTTGCTATGACATCTTCATTCTGAGGGTTTACAAGCCCATAGTCATAATAAAAGTCTTCATCCTTAACATATGAGTTTATGAGCGTCATCTCATAGGTTCTTTTTTCCTCCTTTCCAACCTCGGTATAGCTGTTTATGAAAAAAGGTACCGGCTCATTGTTATTATCATAGATGGCAACATCAGCCATGTTTTGTCTTATATTGTTGTAGACTTCTGCGTCAAGCCTCACAGCCTTATATTTTCTGTCCCCCTTGTTTTCTATAGACGCACTGTGGGAAAAATCAAGGGCATATACAAAATTGCCGGTCAGAACAATTAATGCAATCAAACTAACTATCAGCTTTTTTATCATCGGGCATTACCTCTCCTATACTTTCTATTCTCTTATTAAAATACTGATAAACAAATGAAATTGCAAGCAATGTCACACCAAAAACAAAATATGAAACAATCCTGAAGCCCTCCTTAAGGAATGCAAGGTCAATAATAAAAAGCTTAACCACCGCAAGAAGGGATAATCCCAATCCAAACCGCCTTATAAAAGCATAACGCTTTATAAAACCGAAGCTAATCCATGCAAATGCCGTGATAAGATAAATTATGCTTATTGCCGCATTGCTAAACTCAAGGTTGTATTGGGTAATCAGGTTCTGGGTAAGTATTATTACAAAGTAAAGAGACATTATGAATGGATACCATTCAATTCCGAGTTTACGATCCATAACAAAATAAAGTATTAAATCCCTTAACGCCAAAAGGGATAATACAGCAACAACTACTAATTCTATAGTGCCCAGCACCGCTACTGCTGTCGGCACTTCATTATAAAACCTGTCAATGGGCAAAATGAAATTCAGGAAAAAGAGAGTTGTCAATGCCAGAATATAAATTGTGACCGATATGCCTTTCATAACATTGTCCCTTAAGACTCCTATCCTTGGGATAACATATGCTATAAGGTAACTTACAAGTATCATTGCTACAAATATCAGATAATCCGCGTTAAAATAACTATCCTTAAGAAGTTTGACAATTTGGTGGCTTAACTCACCTGCAATCAGGTATATCAAAAATATCCAGACGTTAATTGCTGTTGCATACTTAAACAGTTTTGCTCCTATGTCCTCCAGGGCTCTCTTATACACCAGCGTTCCGAGAATGATAATACTCCCTGCCGTCAGTGCAAGGTATTTGTAGGTAAACAATCTATCGTGATAGCCTAAGACATCAAAAAGCATAAATGCCCCAAGACAGAGAAACGATATAATCATGCCCGCACGCTTAAAACCTTTAATTTCTTTATAAATACCATAGGAAAGAAGCGCAACACCCTCAACCAGCCAACCTAGTGACAACCATACCTTACCAAATTGGAAGGGTATTATAAGCACCACAAAGGTTAGCCCCGTTATATAAAAGAGAGCGATCGTGCTTTTCTCCTTGGTCATGTACTTCTCTATAAACCAGCCCAGCCCAAGATATACAATGGAGAAAACAACTGCAAGAAGCCCGGTAAAGTCACTCAAACCCGCCTCATAAAACGCGAAGTAAAGAAGCAGGGAACTAATAAATGTATTTAATGCCAGCAATACGGTATCCGAGTTTTTAAATCCGGTTTTTTTCCTGTATGAACCCACTACAGGAATAAGTGTATAGATTAAAAAAGCAAATGTAAGGTAAACTATTGCTATCAAGCCATCTGTTGAAAACTTATTATAGAATAATCCTTCAAACATAATTATCGCTAAATAAACTGAGCCTATAACATTAAGCCAGAAACCTATAAATGCCGTTGCAGTCCATTTTTTGTTGACAGATATTAGAAGTGCCAATATATTCAGTATGATAAAATAAACCATGGCACCATAGGCAATTGTTTTATCACCGGCTATTGAAAAAACAGGCAAATATCCTCCTATCATCGCAAACGCAGATATTGTCTGGGAATTGTACCTCTGGGAGAGTACAAATGCCCCTAATGTTATTAGAACACAAAGCCCTAACGCCGGGTACATATCCAGAATTCCAAACTGAAAATAACTTAAGACCAGTGCCACATACAATACCGCTATGCCTCCGCTTGTTATACCTAATGAAAAAACATTGGGCTTTTTGCGGTTCATCCATTCACCTGCTACAAGCATTACAATACCTGCCACAAATGTAAAAACACTTTTCATGGTATCGGGCAACCTGTAGTATGTAAACTGGGATGCTGCAATAACACCTATAATAAGTAGTAAAATCCCTAGTTTGTTGATAATATTAAGCCCTATCAAGGATTCTATATTGTTCTGTTTTATACGACCTCTCATCTCTTCTTCAGTAACATGTTCCTGCTTTATTTTTGAGAACTCGGCAGTCCTGTCTTCACAAAATGCTCCGGTCTCTCTCTCAATTTTTTCCCGAGCCTGTACCACTCTCAAATTGAGCATCCTTCTTAATTCTTCAATCCTATGATAAATTTCGTCCTCAATACTCACCCTGTTTGCTGTAAGAGTACCTGTCATTTCGTCAATACGTTTCTTTATAGAAATCTCAAAACTTTTAAGCCTGTTTATCTCACCTTTAATGTTTGACTTGTAATAAACATCCATCCTTTTGCTTACTGAATTCAGCATATGGGTTTTTTCATTATATAGCTGCTCATACAACGCACTGCGAAGTTTTTTATTCTCCTCGGATAACCTTATATTTTCGCTCTTCTCCTTCTCAAAAAAATCTTTTGTTTTGAGAAGCTCATTTTTTAAAACCTGATTCTCTGTTACAAGATCACTTGCCTCATAATCCGCGACTTCTTTTTCCATACTTGATAGTATTTCTTTTTGCCTTGCCAGGATATCCTTTAGATTGTTAACCATTGACACAAATCTCACCTCCGGTATTTATACTGATACGCATTTATACTAGTACTATGTTTAATACTATGTTTAATACATTGATTACACTTAATACATTAATAATACATTAATATTGTCCGGTTCATCCGTTAGGATTGCTGAAAATATAATCTTGCTATAATTCACTTTTACTTATACATTCCTATATATTCTACTGCACTAATTTGAATTCCTGCAAATTACTTTTGATATATCAAAAATATCAGCCTGATAAAAGTATTATGTTTACCCTTGAACAATTATCTACAAGCGGGATTGACATATTTCTCATACGGTGATATTCTAACAGAAAATATTCATAAAGGAGTGGTTTATAAAAATGTTCAGAAGTAAAAGTCAAAAATTGTTCTCAGCAGTTCTGGCCATGTTGCTTTTCCTGCAGCTGGCTCTTCCGTCAGGCACTCTGGCTGCCCAATCGGACGCCTCAGGCCACTGGGCTGAAGATTCACTTAGCAGGATGGTTTCTTTAGGCATCTTGACCGGTTATACCGACGGCTCACTAAAGCCTGACAATTACATAACCCGTGCAGAGTTTTTTACCATCATCAATCGCGCTTTCGGAATAGAAACAACAACTGAAATCTCCTTTACAGATGTTAATAAGGATGATTGGTTCTATTCGGAAATTTCAAGGGCAGTGGCGGCAGGGTTTACAAAAGGAACTTCACCTACAACAGTAAACCCGCAATCCAATATAACACGCCAAGATGCAATGGTTGCTCTGGGGAACATTTATGAGTTGCAAAAAGGCAGCAACGTTAATTTCACCGATGCAGACCAGATAAGCACTTATGCTGTCGGTCACATATCAACCTTGCAGTCTCTTGGAGTAGTCAGAGGAAAAGGCGATGGAGTGCTTGAACCCAAAGCATTCATTACACGCGGCGAGGCAGCAAAAGTACTTGACCTTATGCTGGGAGGAGTTATATCTGAAGATATTGCCGATGCAAATTTGTCCGGCAATATCCTGGTTACAAAAAAGGGAACTGCTATAAAAGACACTAATATAGATGGAAATCTATATATCACAGGAGGTGTCGAAAACGGCGGCATTAACTTGGATGGTGTCACCGTGTCAGGAAATATTATTGTACAGGGTGGCGGACCTGGTTCGGTTCTTTTAAATAATACTTCCGCCGGTAATCAAATCTTTGTCAGAAAATTGGTGACAAAGGAAAATGCAAATATAGAAGTTTCAAAGGATACAAACACCGACACCGTTGCAGGACTCAACATGGCAGTCCACTCAAACAGTGTAATTGACAACAAAAGCAGTACTGCACTAGGGCACTTGACTGTGCAGGGAGATACTGTTGCCGGTAATGTATACGGAACAGTTACAGCCCACGTATACGGTATGATTAATGTAGCAGAAGCTTTGGATTTCTCCATTATTAATATTAAGGAAAATGCTGTTATTAATTCACTTGACGCAGCAGCTTTAAGTACAGTATTTGCACACAATGAAAGCCGTATCGACGTACTCAAAGCTAAAAAGGGAGCCTCAATATCCATTGAGGAAGGCGTTACAATAGCTAAAGCCGAGGCAATCGGAGGCAGTGTGACAATAACTGTTATCGCTTCAAACGGTACCAAAAACAAAAAAATAATACCTCAAGGCAGTATAGTCGCAATAAATGCAGACGGCCTTATTACTGAACCGGTAATAGTTGTTCCTTCCACATCAGGCGGTAGTTCAAAAGGTAGTTCAGGGGGTTCAGAAGGTTCAGGCGGCAACGTCACTGATAAAGATAATTTCATTACACAGACTGATAAAAAGATAGGGAACTGGACACTTTCATCCCTTTCAAATACAAGTGTAACAGCATCCGTTTATGGCTCAGTCTATGCAAAAAGCGTTAAGGTTGATATAACAAAAGCCGGCACTTCCGAAGATGATATCCGATTAATATATACAAAACCTTACAATCTTGAAAGCGGCGAATACGAGCTTGTCCTTCCAATAATATCTAATGTTAACCGTAAGGCACGTATTGCATTGGAAAAGGCTGATAAAACTATGGCAGTCATCAGCGATGAGGAAATTAACATAGGCAACGGAATAAATTCCGTAACAGTTCCCGTGTCGGTAAGTGATACTGTTTATGCGGAACTCTCTGTTCGTCTTGGATATTTTAATTTAGATGAAATCAGTTCACATAATGTAACTGTAGGTGAACCGACCATAACACGTACAGGAGACTATATGACTGAGGGTACTCCCATTGAGGAACCCGACAGATTTAACAACAAATTGACCAACGGTGACTTCAGTGATGGTACAAACGGTTGGTGGGCTACAGAAACAAAAATTGAAGAGGTAACAGTAAAGGTAGTAGATCTTTCTGTTGAAAACGGTTCAGGTGTATTGTCTGTTCCCGGCGGAACAAAAAATCCATGGGATGCCATGGCAGGCAACTATATTACTTTCGAGCTTAAAAAAGATAGAACTTATACTGTTTCCACAGATGTTTACTCTGATATTGCACAGAATATACTTCTCCAGATTGTAGACAGTGCTGACAATGAATTGGCATTAAGAACCCTTGATGTACCTGCCGATGGAAACATGCATACATTCTCCTTCGATGATATTGTAGTAACAGAGGATTGTATTGCAAAAATAGCTTTCCATTTGGGCGGATACGGCAACAAAGGAGAAACCTATAACATCACGATAGATAATCTTGAGTTATACGAAGTTCCAAAATACATTGATGTTGAATTAAATGGTGACTTCAGTTCCGGTACAGAAGGTTGGTGGACTACAGAAAAAGAAATACAAACTGAAACTGAAAAGGTAAAAGTAAAGGTAGTAGATCTTTCTGTTGAAAACGGCACAGGGGTATTCTCTATTCCCGGAGGCATAGAAAACCAATGGGGTGCCATGGCAGGATACTGGAAAACCTTTGAGCTTAATAAGGGAAGGACATATACCGTTTCTATGGATGTTTATTCCGAAGTTACACAGGAAATATTTTTCCAGATTGTAGACAGTACTGATAATCAATTGGTCTTTCAAACCCTTAGTGTACCTGCCGACGGCAACATGCATACATTCTCCTTCGATGACATCGAAGTAACTGAAGATATAAATGCCAAATTCGCATTCGCAATGGGCGGATTCGGTACTTCAGGACAGACTTACAAAATCTTAATTGACAATATAAGATTTTCATACCCGGATCTTGCTATACCGGTTGAGGAAGAAGATCCCTTTGCCAATATGGTTAGAAACTCCGATTATACAGCAGGAACAAAGAATTGGGGTTTATTCACTATGGAAAAAGGAATAGCAACCTTTAATGTATCAAATGAAGAAGGTATGGTAAATGTTAAAAATAACGGTACAGAAGACTATTCCGTACAATTCTACCAAGACGGAATGAAACTGTATAAAGGCAACAAATACAAACTTTCCTTCCGTTACAAATCCAATGTCGAACGCAGCGCAGAAGTACGCATTCAGAAAAACGGAGGTAATTATGAAGGTTATCTCGCAGACAATACGCTGAGTTTTATAGATAAATGGCAAACTTATGAAAAAGAATTTGAAATGACGCACGAGAGTGACACAGCAGCACGTCTGACTTTTAACTTAGGGCAGGAAGGTGAAGCTGAATCAGTTGACCAGAAATTCTATTTCGACGATTTCAGTTTGGTAATGACTAAAGGAACATTGCCTGAAGAAGAAAAAGTCAATCCTATACGTTTAAACCAAGTAGGCTACCGTCCCAATGACGAAAAAGTTGCGTTTGTTGTTTCAAAAGAACGCACTTTCAAGCTCTATAATTCTGATGACAAGCTTTTGATGACAGGCAACCTCTCCCTCTATACTGTAAATGATAAGGGTAATGCCATTGTTGATTCGAAAAGTGGAGACATTTTGCGTACAGCAGATTTCACCTCTCTTAAGGATGACGGCAAATACTATGTTAAAGTACGTACAGATGTATCACCAACCTGCAATGTTAACGCTTCAGTTTACAAAGACCTTACAGCTGCAGCTCTTAAGGTGTTTTACTATCAGCGCTGCGGTGGCGAAGGTCTTGATGAAAAATATGTAGGTGAAACCTTTGCGCATGATCCTTGCCATATGTCAATTGCCAATTACTACGACCCTGCCGATGAGACTTACGGTACAGTTTCGGCAGCTGTTTATGGAGGCTGGCACGATGCCGGTGATTATGGACGCTATGTAACACCTGCTTCAAAGGCCATTGCAGACTTACTGCTGACAGCAGAATATTTCCCTGCAACAAAGAGATTAGACTTCGGCGGTTCTGATAGGTTACTGGAAGAAACCCGCTATGAATTGGATTGGATGCTAAAAATGCAAAACCCTGAAACTGGCGGCGTATACCATAAGGTTACTACAAAACAACATGCCAGTATGACTGTATTGCCTGAAGAAGACAACCCCCAGTTGTATCTTTCACCGGTATCTGCACAAGCAGCAGGTGATTTTGCAGCTGTAATGGCGTATGCTTCAAGAATGTACAAAAATACCGACCGAAGCTTCTCCAAAGAATGCCTTGTAGCTGCTGAAAAGGCATGGGGCTGGTTGGAAGCCAATCCGGATGTCAATGCCTATGTTGATCCTTCCTTCTTTGGAACAGGCGACTACAATGACAATAGTGCTGAAGACGAACGTTTCTGGGCAGCAACCGAGCTTTATAGGACAACAGGAGAGGACAAATACTTGGCATATATCGAAGAAAACGATCTGCCCGGTCAAGGTTTTGGATGGGTTGACATGGGTTCATACGCACTTGTAAGCTACCTTAACAACAAAAACGTAGACAAAAACAGCGAAAAGTATAAAGAGATCAAAAACCGCTTTATAGGTGATGCGGATAACATCATAGATGTCTGGAAAAAAGATGGCTACAAAGTTGCCCTTGACCAGTATGTCTGGGGAAGCAACAAGGATCTTGCGGATCGCGCAATGATACTTATTATTGCCAACAAACTCGCTCCTGACAATGACTATGATGTAGCAATTCTGGATCAGCTCCATTATTTCCTTGGACGTAATGCAAATGACATAAGCTATGTCACAGGCTTTGGTGAAAAGGCAGCTAAAAATCCGCATCATCGTCAGTCGGTTATCTTAGAGCAGGCTGTACCGGGCATGCTTGTGGGAGGACCAAATGGCAGTATTATGACCGTAAACGGCGATCCTGTTGCAACTATTGTAAATGAGGAAACTCCTGATGCAAAATGCTATGCAGATGTGGACGGAAGCTTCGCTACCAATGAAATGACAATATACTGGAACTCACCATTGGTATTTATATTAGGTTATTTATACGGCAAGTAATAGTTTTAAGTGTTAAAAACTCCCTCGCTTTCTTTAGCGAGGGAGTTTTTAAAACCATTTATGCTATTCACTTCTAATGGCATCTAAGGCACTTATACTCATAGCTTTTTTCTCATCCTATTTTAATAATTTTATTAGCTCAACATTGTTGTTAGCTATTACAATATCCAGAGGAAAAAGCTAATTCCAGCTACTAACCAGGTTTGGATGGGGGCATGAAATGCGGAGGAATTCATTAGCGTTAAGACCCTTAGAGTTGAATTCTGTAGCATTTCATGTCCACAGCCAAGCCGGACTATTTAGCACTATATTAAAAAAATGGGGAAACTTAATTAAAAACAATAGTACTCTTCAGATATTTTGCAACTCCGTCATCATCATTACAACCAATGATACCGGTAGCGTTTTTCTTCAACAATTCATGGGCGTTTTCTACTGCATACTTTTCATCAGCAATTTCAAACATTGGAATGTCATTTAAATTATCGCCGAAACAAACCAGTTTTTCAAATCCCATAAAATCCTTAAGGTATTTTATAGCATCACGTTTATTGGCATTTTTGTGTGTCAGCTCAAGCCAGACCGCCTTAGAATAAATATCCACTGTATAATGGCATGTAAAATCATACTTTCCCGTAACATATTTATAAGCAGGCACTAACTCTTCTTTCTTGCCTATCGCAAGTATAGTAATAACATTTTTACTAAAACAGCTTAATAGGTCATCGGTTTGCGTAAAACGCCTGTCATTGCTTGCGAGTCTATCCTTTATGTAATGCTCCTCACCATCGTTAAAAATTCCTTTATAATACACTTTGCTTTCTTCATTTTCATCTCTGGTATAAACAATAGGTGAAATCCCCATCTCCATAAACAATTTTGCTATTTCACATGCACTATCATTATCCATATAATTTGATAAAATATTTTTCCTTTCCACAGGGTCAAAAACAAACACGCCATTATGTAGAACCATCGGTAATTTTAGATTCAAAGGCTTAATAATTTTTTGTGCAGAAGTAAAAGAACGAGCGGTCGCAATGGAAAACTTCATGCCCTTTTCTATTAAATCATTTATAATTTTTATTGAAACGCTGCTTATTCTCTGCTCAGAGTTTAAAAGCGTACCGTCAAGGTCTGAAACGTACAGTTCCATTTCTATCAGCTCCATTATATTTACTTGTGGTATGTCTCACCGTTGATTATCTTATACGCCCTGTATAACTGCTCTAATAGTATCAACCTTGTCAACTGATGGGGAAATGTCATATTGGACAAAGACAGCCTTAAATCAGACCTGCTTAAAAGTTCGCTGTCAATACCCAGAGAACCGCCGATAACAAATGTTATGTGGGATTTTCCTGAAATTAAAAAGGAATCAAGCTTATTGGCGAATTCCTCCGAGTCCAGCTTTTCTCCCTTAACATCCAGAACAACCAAACAGCTTGAATCCTTTATCTTCTTTAGAATGCGCTCAGCTTCCTTTTTTTTGACCTGAGCTTCCTGGGAACTACTGAGACTTTCCGGTGCCTGTTCGTCACCAACCTCCAGAATTTCCGTACTGCAAAACCTTGAAAGCCTTTTTAAGTATTCATTAATACCTTCCTTTAGGTATTTCTCCTTTAATTTGCCTACAGCAATTACAGTAATTTTCATTGTACCACCCGTACTATATATATCACGAAAATGATTCTATATTATATAAAAATATTAAATATTATATTTATCGCCTTGCCTGTATTCATGAAATACATTAACAATCATATTTCAACCACTTTACCTGCCTTGTCCCTCGTTGCGACACTCAACACAATATCCTTATTTATATCAATGCTTTTTTCATGCAGTATGTTACACACCGTCTGGTATGCAAGCTCTGGAAAATTGTTTTCCCTGCTGAGATGCCCTAAAAGGAACTGTTTTGTCCCTTTTTCAGCAAGATACGCCACAACCTTGCCTGCCATTTCATTGGACAAATGACCTTTATCCCCCATAATCCTCTTTTTCAAAGACCATGGATACGGTCCCACCTTCAGCATTTCTATATCGTGGTTTGATTCCAATAAAAGAAGATCGCTGTCCTCAAGAAAGTTTAAAAGCGACCTGTTCATATGTCCAATATCCGTTGCACTTGTAACCTTCCTGTTTCCGATAAAGAAATTGTATCCAACAGGCTCACTTGCATCGTGTGGAATAGAAAACGCATTTACAAATATGTTTCCTATCTCAAACCCTGTACCTGTACTGAAGTACATTTTATTTTTCAGGTTAATGGGCCCTAATTGCTGTTCCATTGCTTCCCACGTGCCTTCATTGGCATACACAGGTATACTGAATTTTCTTGACAGTATTCCGGCTCCTCTTATATGGTCGCTGTGCTCATGGGTCACTAAAATAGCGCTTAATTCCGATGGCATCTCTCCTATGGAAACAAGCGCCTCAATTATACGTTTGCCGCTCAAACCAGCATCAATTAATATCTTTGTATTACCTGATGATAAAAATATTGAATTACCGCTACTACCGCTATACAGACTGCAAAACTTTATCATTTGTATCTCCTGCTGAATTATTATTCTTCCACCTTTGTAATTCTGGCTCCTAGGTTTCTTAATTTATGTTCAAATTTTTCGTATCCTCTTTCAATGTAATCTATATTATACACTTCAGTTTCACCTTCTGCAACAAGACCGGCAATTACCACTGCCGCACCTGCCCGCAAATCCACCGCTTTAACCGGAGCTCCTGACAGCCTTTTAACTCCTTCAACTACAGCCATCCTACCTTCAACCTTTATCAAGGCTCCCATACGTTTCAACTCATCCACATATTGAAATCTCAAATCCCATATACCCTCGGTAATAGTACTCGTGCCTTCAGCCAAGCAAAGGAGAAGGCATGCCGGAGGGTGAAGGTCGGTAGGAAAACCCGGGTAGGGAAGGGTTTTTATATTGGCCCTCTGAATATCGTCTGTTCCTATAACTCTTATCCAGTCACCACCGTCTTCTACCTTTACGTTCATCTCTATAAGCTTTGCACTTAGGGACTCCATATGCTTAGGTATAACATTTTTCACCAAAACATCGCCTTTGGTAGCGGCGGCTGCAATCATAAATGTTCCGGCTTCAATCTGATCCGGTATTATGGAATGGGACACTCCTCCGGTAAGATTTGAAACCCCTTTGATTTTTATAACATCGGTTCCTGCACCTTTTATATTGGCTCCCATAGCATTTAAAAAATTTGCAACATCAACAACATGAGGTTCTTTGGCGGCGTTTTCAATAACTGTAATACCCTCCGCTTTCACAGCGGCAAGCATAACATTAATGGTAGCTCCTACACTGACAACGTCCATGTATATCTGGCATCCAACAAGTTTTTCAGCCTCAAGCTTAACTATACCACGGTCCAATTCAACCTTTGCACCAAGAGCCTCAAACCCTTTTATATGTTGGTCTATTGGCCTGTACCCAAAGTCACACCCACCCGGAAATGCAACCTCCGCCTTCTTAAATCTGCCAAGAAGCGATCCAAGCAGATAATATGAGGCTCTCAGACTTTTTACCATATCATATGTAGCTACGCTGGATTTTAAATGTTGAGTATTGATAACAAGAACGCCATTATCATCCAAATATGTTTCTGCACCCATCTCATTCAGAATGTCCAAAAGCATTCTTACATCACTTATATCAGGAACATTCTCAATCGTGCATGGACCATCTACCAGTATTGCAGCCGGTATTACTGCAACAACAGAGTTTTTTGCACCACTGATGTTTACCTCTCCCCTAAGAGGCACACCGCCCCTTATAATCAACTTTCCCACTTGCAACGCCCCCACTCATCTATTGATTGCTACCTTTATTTCAAAAAAAAAATATGTCCCCAATATAATTATATTACCTTTACAGGTATTTTACACGTAACAAATGTAATGGTATATCCTGCTTATGCTTCATTTTACTCCAATATCTCCCCGTTATATGCTTTAAAAAACATTTCTCTGTAAATACTGCCGCCTTTTTGTGTTTCTTTATATAACACACGCCATACCGGTATATCATCCAACTCTGTTGCAGCCTCTTCCACCTTATTCTCTTTAAATCCTATATCTATTTTAGTTATAGTAATATTATTTTTTCCTGTGTAATTCTTCAAAAGAACCTGGTACAGCGGAACAATTTTATTTTTCTTCGTAGTTGAGTCTACCCCTTTATACCTGCACTCCAACCGGAAAGCTCCGCTATTATTGTATTTTACTGCAATAGTATTTTCAAAAACCCAGAAACCCTTGTGCTTTTGCCTGTAATAGTATGTTTTTTCACCGTTCTCTTCAACATTTTCATAATCATATTCAAAATCTGCAACAGGTATTTCCGTATCTTTAAATACTCTATTCAAATAAGTCTTAAGGCTTTTGTGATTTTCAAAAACATCTGTATTATCGTGGAATTCAAGGGTTTCATACACAAATGTATCATCATCCTCAAACACCAACCTCTTATTGCCGTCTTTTACCTCTTTATACAGAGATAGGTCTTCAAGCCCCTTTTCCTCGCCAAATAAACCTTTAATAACTTTTTCCTTGCTAAAACCATACTTCTTGTAGGGAAGTTTTCCCATGTGTTTATTATACAGTTTCAAATCATCTGCATTTACGCTTACTCCTCTTTCTTCAAGCACTTTTACAGCATCATTTATTATCTCATCTGAAATTCCGCCGCTACTTAATATGTTAAACAGTATCACAGAAAGAAATATATTCAGCATAATAAAAATCACTATCAATATACTTTTTGCTTTTGACCAATCCATTCTAAGATACCCCTTCTTCCGTCATTGGTACAATATAGCTCTCTCCATCAACCGTATCTATAATCCAGACAGGCCTTAAACTTTGGCTCAAAAGGTCATGTTTGATATCATAGGTTGTACTTACATTTTTTATTAAAAATGTTTTGCCGTTTAAACCACTGTATTTTTTAAATGCAGTTTCCAGAAGATCTGCCAAAGTATCTACTTTGAGTGTAATTTCTTTACCTTCTGCGTCAAACTCTTTGAGAATCCAATAACAACTCAAAACCCTTGTACTATTAGCCTTTATAACAATCGCATGGCTCAGAGCGGTTCCGTCTTTGACAATGGCAGAATATTCATTAAAAGAAACCGGTATTCCGTCTATTTTATAATCAAACATGAAAGTATAGTAATCACCTTTATTTGTAGCCGGATCGATAATATCCGCTAAAAATATATCTGCCCCTGTTATAATCTCTTTTCTGGAATCAATAAACTTTATTGCCTCTTCAAATGACTTGCTTTCATCTATTCCTTCTGTTCTTTCAACTTTATCCACATACTTGTATTCTAGAAGACCATCTCTGTAAACCCTAAAGATATCGCTCAGAGTTCTGAAAACATAAAGATCGTTAGTTTTGTCAAAACCTCTTTCATAGCTCTCACTTTCATCACCAAGTACAGCCTTTGAAATTTCCTCCATGTCGAAACTTGTATTTGGCTCTGCACCTTGAATAATAACGGGTGTATTGCATGAAATTGTGCTAAAATCCTTATAAATGTTGCTCCTGGTGACAATAAGTTTATCCTCTTCAATATTGCTCAAGATAGGCATTTCCTTTATTATATTATAACTGTGAATGTTTTTATCCCTTTGGAGTTTATTAATAATACTGTCATAATCAACCCTTCCAAGACCTTTATTATTAAAGGGCAACACATACTTTCTTACCCTTGATTTATCGTAAACATACACTGCCGCGTTATTGTTTACCTCGTCATAAGGTACAATAGCTAATTTATACACCCCTGCCAGTTCAAATTGCTCTGAAGCATCAATTTTAAGAAATGCTGATAAAAGATCTGTTCTAAGTAAAGTTTTAAAATCAAATATAAAAGACGTTTTGGTTGCTACTTCTCCCCAGCTTATATAAGACTCCTGACTTATTACATTATTTGCAAGAATTTTCCCGGTATAATATTGGGCGTCCTCCCAGAGCGAAATGTATTCATCGTAGCTTTCTTCAATAATCCAGTGAGATTCCATATATTCATCAGATGCAACAACCCTGTAAGGCTTGAAGTAGTCTGATATATCACCCACAGCCCCCACCTGGTAAGGTCTTAGAAAGCTCCATAAAAAAATAGGTGATCCTTGATTTTGATAAAGGACCCCTACCTGTATAAAACTAGTTATTACTAAAACTATTAATATATAAAACTTTGTTCTCTCACGTTTTGAACGACTCATTATCTACTCCCGAATTTAACACTGAATATGGTATTAAACATATCAGTTACCCTGAAAAGTCCATTCTTTATTGAATCCTTCAATCCCTTATCAAGTACTGTAATTGTATAGTTGTTTAACTGCAAGTCTGTACCTGGTGTCAGCTCTTCTTTCTTTTCCGCATTGTTTTTATTGTAGGCAACAATTCTTACCATGTTGGCACCTTTATCCGGTAGTATTACCTCTTTCATAAATATGCCTGCTACACCGATGTCCCAGTAGCTGGTACCGTCATTGTTCTTAAAATCCACGTATTTTCCTGTCTCTTCATCATATATGTACAATTCAACTCTTATGTCTTCAACTTTTACGTCACTTGATGCTGACTTTCCACAAATTACATATGAAGATTTGAAGGTTGACTCGTCACCTTCAGGTCTAGTTATAGTGACCATAAACTCGGAAGTACTTTCTGTCTTTTTGTCCGTCAGTATACTACTTCCTTCATTAAATCCGAATGCCGGTATAAATGAACTTATCACAAGTACCGACAGTAAAAGCATAAACAACACTTTTTTTATCATTACTAACACCTCTTCGGCAGGTAAAATTTTGAAAATTTATTATTTACCCTTACTATAAATATATTATATAATATGTTTGTTACAAAAATATTACATACCATTTAAGATTCAATTACACATGGCAATTTAACAGTAACTTCAGTACCTTTACCATGTTCACTTTCTACAGAAATGCTACCTTTGTGGGCTTCTACAATTTCTTTTGCAATAGCAAGACCCAAACCTGTCCCCCCCATTTCCCTCGAACGGGCCTTGTCGGTTCTGTAAAATCTTTCAAAAATCCTCGATAAGTCTTCACCGGGAATGCCTATTCCCGAGTCGATAACCTTTACATATACTTCACTGTATATTTTACCTATATAAATGGTAATTTTGCCCTCAACCGGCGTGTATTTAATTCCATTGGTGAGTAAATTCAATACAACCTGCTCAATTCTGTCCTTGTCTGCCATAATATCAGGAATTTCGCCAATCACAAAGCATTCCAGCGTTTGGTTTTTCTCCTTGGCTGAAAGCTCAATTTTCTCAATACAGCTCCTTACAAGCTTTTCAAAGGGTAATTGCTGTATATTCCACTGCATCTGGCGGTTATCAAGTCTGGACAACTGTAGCAAATCCTTGACCAGCCTTGTCATTCTGTCTGCCTCTGTATTTATAACACTTAAAAACCTTTGTGTAGTTTCCTTGTCATCAATTGCACCATCAAGAAGGGTTTCAGAATAACTCTTAATTGAAGTTATAGGAGTGCGCAGTTCATGTGATACGTTCGCTACAAACTCCTTCCTCATGCTGTCCAGCTTGTGTTGTTCCGTTGCATCGTGAAGCACTGCAATAATGCCTTCTGCATTCTTTTGTTCATCAGTAAAAAGCGCAAAATATACTTTGATAATTTTGGCGTCAGTGCTTATTTCCGATTCTTTAGTATTAAACACTTCCAGATATAGTATTTCTTCAATTGCAACTCCAAGTTCATACTTTTTTGAAAAACCATTAAAGTCAAGGTCAAATTTATCAACACCCAAAACCCTATTTGTAGCTGGATTTGCATGTATAACTTCACCTTTGAGGTTAAAGGCTATGACACCATCAGTCATGTAATTCAAAATGGTTTCAATTTTGTTCTTCTCGCTGTAAACTTCATTCAATGTATTCTTTAATTCCTTAGCCATAAAGTTAAAAGCTTTTGTAAGCTTGCCTATCTCATCGTCAGATTTCACCTTAAGAACCTGTCCAAAATCCCCTGCTGCAATTTTTCTTGCCTTGTGCATAACATCAACAATCGGAACAGTAATTGCTTTTGATATAAGAAAACCGAAAACCAGTGCCAAAGCAATCGCTATCAAAAAAACCAGCTTCAAAATGTTGTTGATCTCATTTAAGGCATCAATCCATTCTGTTCTGTCAGACCTGAAATAAAATACAAAATCCCCCGCCTGTCTCGCATAGTCAAAAAACAGCTGTCCTTCATCTTTTCCATGTACAAGGTTGTCGGCACTGCCTCTTCTTCCCGCCAATGCCGAAAGGTAATTCCGTGACTTTAAAACCTCTTCAAGGATTTGTTGCTGTTTATCGTTAGAAAAGCGTCTGTCGCTTGTATATACTATTTCATTGGTGTTTTTGTCGATGACCGTACAGGACTTGAATTCACTAACCTGAAACAGCCACATGGCATTTTGGTCTTTACCAAGGCTTATTACATCTTCCCTGTTGGGATTTCCACTGATATTCCACTTTTGGAATCCCTGCTCAATACCGTTTTTGAAGGTTTCATAATAGAAGGAGTTTATAAAATAGTTAAGTATTGCAATAATGGCAAGCATCAAAGCAATAGTAAAAAGTATGAAAATAAAGACAAGTCTCCACTGGAGACTTCTCCTTAATTGTAAACTTCTTATGTGCAGACTCCTTAAAATCATACTGCCCCCATACCAATCCATAGAATTATTCTAAGATAAGCCAGAATATAACTTCCACTCATCCCTATATTTTCAGCATTGCTAACTTATTTTATTAAAGTAGTATCCTACCCCTCTTTTTGTCAAGATGTATGAAGGGTTGCTTGGATCCTTTTCAATCTTCTCTCTTACTCTTCTTACAGTAACATCTACAGTACGTACATCTCCATAGTATTCATAGCCCCAAACCTTTTCCAAAAGATTCTCCCTTGAAAAAATCTGTCCGCATTGAAGAGCCAAAAACTTTACCAGCTCAAATTCCCTTAAAGTCAGCTCAATTACCTGACTGTTCCGTTTAACCTCATATCGGTCTATATCAATTTCAAGATCTCCGTGTTTGACAAGGCTACCCTTACTTTTGGTCAAATCTTCAGAAGCAGTTCTTCTTAAATTGGCTTTAATCCTTGCCATTAACTCCCTGGTACTGAAAGGCTTGGTTATATAATCATCTGCTCCTAATTCAAGCCCTAAAACCTTATCAACCTCCTCTTCTTTAGCAGTTATCATTATTATAGGAATCGATAAGCTTTCCCTTATCTTTCTGCATACTGTAAATCCGTCCATCTTGGGAAGCATGACATCAAGCAAAATAAGGTCGGGCTTTTCGCTTAAAGCTGATTGTAATGCTTTCTCACCGTCATATGCCTCTATAGTTGTAAATCCTTCTTTTACAAGATTAAACCTCAGGATGTCAACTATATTCCTTTCGTCGTCAACAATAAGAATCTTTGAACTCACTAAACACACCCCTTATTTGATATAATTTCAGGTATAGAGTTTTTCATCTATAGAAGACATGTCCTTCATCATATATTACATTATATCAAATAAATAATAAATATGAACATATATTTTTGAACAATAAGCCCATAATATTCATTTTCTATATTGGGTATCCTTAATTTCTGAAAATTTACATAACTTTTATTGATTTTATTCCATTATGTGTTATAATAAAGTTAAATATTTTTTATCGATATTATGCAGAATACAGAATCGAAATTTTTCTTTGAATTGTTTTTAAGTCGTATTGAGGATTGGCTGGAATATTGCTCCTGATTTTCATCATAGTCTATTTGACTCAAATAAGGTCTGAAGTGAAATTATAGCTGAAGTTATGTAATAAAGCATTCCTAAGTATATGAAATATCTTAATTTCTCAGTGTCGCTGCTCAGCTCATTGTTTGATACATTTATAAGACACCTGTTATTGAAGTAGCTTTCTTTAAATATACTATATCAAAGCGGAGGGGGCTGCAAGTCATGTCCAAGGATCTAATGTATTGTCTTATAACTAAAATGCATATCAGGTTAAATCGTCTTATCGAAAGCAGAAACTATGATCTATTGAACGAGGACGTCCAACACTACAGCAGAAGGTTGGATAAAGTATTATCACGGTATAATAAAGCTTCAATAAACTCTAAAGAAATATGCGGATCAGAGTCATGCTGCAGTAACAACGCCAAATATGCTGTATAAGCAACAACATCACAAAAATCAAGTTTTTTTATAAGGCATAAATCTTTCGTGATTAATATAGCTATAAAACGGCACAGATAAAGGGCGTTCCTGTACGCCCTTTTATTTTTAGAGCCATTTCCTGAAAGGAAATCCGGCAAAATTTTGTGCCCTCAATGGGAACGAAATTTTATCAGGTCTCATATCAGTTACCGTTTTCTGCTTTTTGGTAAGTTGGTACGATGAGTTTGATATAATCAGAAACACCCTCGGAGTTTGTTATTACATTTTCTTTCAGACAGTCAATTTCACGTTTGAGCAAAGCTAGGTCAATATGAACAGGCTTTGCAATAAAAATCTTATTATACTTTGTAGACTCAAGACCTTCTTCATTCAGAAGAAGCTCTTCATACAGCTTCTCACCCGGTCTCAGACCCGTATACTCAATTTTTATATCGGCATCCGGTTCAAATCCCGAAAGTTTGATCAAGTTCCTCGCTAGATCGCAAATTCTAACTGATTCACCCATATCAAGAACAAATATCTCTCCTCCCTCAGCCATCGCCCCGGCTTGTATAACAAGCTGAACAGCCTCTGGTATGGTCATAAAGAACCTTGTAACCTCTGGATGCGTTACAGTAACAGGACCGCCTTGTTCTATCTGTTTTTTGAAAAGAGGTATGACACTTCCGTTACTTCCTAAAACATTACCGAATCTCACAGCTACAAATTCGGTTTTACTGGTTTTGTTCAGACCCTGTATAATCATTTCCGCAATTCTCTTTGTCGCTCCCATAATATTTGTAGGGTTGACCGCCTTGTCAGTGGAAATCAGTACAAATCTTTTTGCCCCAAACTTGTCCGCACATTCGGCAACATTCATCGTACCAAACACATTGTTCTTGATTGCCTCAGTCGGATTGGCCTCCATAAGAGGAACATGCTTGTGCGCAGCTGCATGAAATACAACATCAGGCTTATGCTTTCTGAATATATTTTCCATCCTGCGCTTTTCTCTTATATTGGCAATCACCGTGATAAGATCCATCTTAGGAAAGTCATGCAAAAGTTCGTTTTGTATTTCATAGGCATTATTCTCATAATTGTCCAATATAACAAGTCGTTTAGGCGAAAATCCTGCTATCTGTCTGCATAACTCAGACCCTATAGAACCTCCTCCTCCGGTAACAAGAACCACTTTCTCCTTAATGTAGGATGAAACCTCATCTACATCCAGATTTATAGGCTCTCTGCCCAGCAAGTCTTCAATATTGACATCCCTTACTTTCTGCATAACTACCGACTCATCAATAAGCTGCGAAACAGAAGGAAGTATTTTTACCTTGCAATCAGTCTTCGAACACTGGGTATAAACATCGTTAATCCTTTTATTCCCAGCAGAAGGCATGGCAATGATAATCTCATCTATTTTCCATTTTTCCACCGCATTCAGTACGTCTGTTGTTCCTCCAACAATCGGAACACCATTTATCTTCTTCCCTTGCTTGAATTTGTCATCATCAATAATAGCTGCCGGAACACTCTTCAGTTCAGGATGCATTCTAAGTTCCTTTACTATAATTGCACCCGCATCTCCAGCACCTATTATGAGAATTCTTTTCAAATTCGTTATACGTATAATTTCGCCCTTTACAACTCTTCTAAATACCCTATAGGCAAACCTTATACCACCTATCAGGAATGTATCCGTCAGTATTGCAATGGGAAATATACTTCTTGGTACAGGCGTAAGACTTAGGGTTGTATAACTTATCATAATGGTATTGCTTATAAAGGCAGCTGTTACAATAAGTCCCATCTCATACGTGCCGGCATATCTCCATAGACTGTTATAGAGCCTGAAAAGGAGGAATATGAATATTTTTACTATAGTTGATATTATTGCAAGCTTGAG
>CAYPCH010000044.1:0-17604 GCA_964409165.1 uncultured Oscillospiraceae bacterium
CTTGTGAGCAACCAGAGCCTCAAAATACTATAAGTGGGAAAGTTGAGTTAATAAGCATCTGACTTTTTAAGTACAACCCATATAGTTTTTAAAATTATTTTAAGATCCAGCCAGATTGACCATTGGTCGATATATTGGGTATCGAGTTTTACAACCATATCGAAATCAGTTATATTACTTCTTCCGCTTACCTGCCACATACCTGTAAGTCCAGGCTTAAAGCTGATTCTTCTGCGATGATAGTTTTCATACTTTGTTACTTCATCAACAGTTGGAGGACGTGTTCCGACAAGACTCATATCACCTTTTAATACATTTATGAATTGTGGAAGCTCATCAAGGCTTGTTTTACGCAATATTTTTCCCACACCTGTAATCCTAGGATCGGATTTTATTTTAAACATCAAACCGCCATTTACCTGATTTTGCGCCATAAGTTCTTTTTTTCGTGCTTCCGCATCAATATACATGGTACGAAATTTATATATTTTAAATATTCTGCCATTCAAGCCTACCCTATCTTGGCTGAATAATACAGAACCCGGAGAGGTGAGTTTTATAGCGGGGATTATAAATATGGATGCAACAGCCGTAATCAGTAATCCTACGGCAGCTCCGCATATATCAATAAACCTTTTTAAAAAAAGTTCAAAACCGTTGAGATTTACCGAATGAAAAGTTAATACAGGAAGAGTACCTACACAGCCTAAATGAGTTCTGGCAATTTTCAAATCATACAAGTTAAGAATCATTTTGACTGTGATGCCCATTTCTTCGCACAAATAAATATATTTTCCAACTTCACCCACATAGTCCCGTGGAAGAGCAAATATAACTTCGTCAACAACATTGTCTTTCAATATTTCTTCGAGATCCTCAATGTTTCCCAGTGTCTTTTTGCTTTTAAACTGCTTTTTGATTTCAGGAACATTTACATAACCAACGACATTGATTTTTATATTTGTCTTTCGCAAAAAATATGCAAATTCCAGTGCAATATCGGTATTTCCTATAATGATAACATTAGTGGACTTTTTGCTCTGGTGCTTTCTGATTATATACAAACAGAAGAATTTTTCTGTTATAAGCATTATAATATTTGTTACAACAAAGATAGAAAAAAGAGTTCGACTGAACATGGTTTCCTTAATAAAATACATTACTGAAGCCAGAAACATACTGGATATCATTGATGTTAGCAAAATGTTTCTTAATATCCTGTCCGGGTAATTGAAGGTTGTTTTGTTATACATGCCGAATGCGGCCATTATTAACATCCAGAGAGGAATATAGGTTAACGGAACCCAGATAAATTCTTTTATATTATGCAGATTCCGAAGTTGTAAGGATATTATATAAGCTATTATGTAAGATAATATAAGAAATAGTAAATCAAGGATAAGTTGTTCGATGTTTGCGTAGGCAAGCTTGTTTGAACTGTGCATATTTTTTCCTCCCAAATAATTGTTACTCAATTTTATATTATAATATTTATTTCCTTATGAATCCATAAAAAATTGCAATTATAATATAAAAATAATATAATGTGATATATTTTACATATGCAAAGAAGATAGAAAGGGCAGACATAGTGAAAAAAACTTTTATTATTTCTATGATAATGGCATGGGTGCTTGTAGCAGGTATGATAGCAGTTATAGTTTCTTTTTCCAGTCGGCAAGGTGGTGAGTCGGTCGAAATGTCTGGCAGGATAATTGACTACATAATAAATAAATTGAAACTTACTGATGTATTGGAGTACAATGAATGGCTTATGGAAAACCGTAATTATATTTTTAGAAAAGCTTTGCATTTTACGGAATATGGAATCCTCGCAATGTTGACTTTCAATGCTTTAAGTATGCTTGGATTTAAACGGCTCAAGGTTTCAATTATTTCACTTGTATTGGCATTGTGTGTAGCTTTATTTGACGAGTATTATCAAAGTAGAATTCCCGGACGTCATCCCCAAATTCTTGACATAATAATAGATTTTGCAGGAGCTCTGGTATTTGTAGCAATAAGTTTGATAATATTCAGTATTGTTAACAAAAGAAAAGGATTAGCGCGTGCAACAAATAAGTTTTAATAACGGCTGTCGAAGTGTTGAATTATGTAAACCATGTGATATATACTTGATGTATACTTAAAAATAGATAAAATTGATGCTTGAGTATATAGGAGAAAAGTGATAAAATAAGTATTGACCACTAAATTTTGGAGATGTATTCATAATTTCTGCTTCACAATTAATAAAATTTAGTATAAACTATTATTATAAGTATGCTGACATCAATGTAACAATCTTTAGAGTTGTTTCTTTAAACACAGGTACGGGACTATTACATATGTTTGTGGGGGTTGAAAATGGTAGGAGTAGATACTAGAGGTGTAGATGAAATTCTATTGGAAATGGGCGCTCTTAAAATAACGGATTTAAAGAAAGCCTGGGACATTCAAAGGGAAAAAAATAGTAATATTGAGGATGTTCTTGTTGAACTTGGTCTCGTTTCTCAAAAAGAGATTATGCTTGCGAGCGCTTCTAAAATGGGAATTGAGTTCTTTGATTTGTCCAGTTTTGAAGTAGATGATCCAGAAATTCCGACACTGATAACAAGAAATATAGCAAACAGATACAAAGTAATACCGATTATAAAAGAAAACGGTGTTCTGACTGTTGCTATGAAAGACCCAACTGATATATTCTGCATTGATGACATCCGTCTTGCGACAGCTCTCGAAATAAAACCTGTTTTAGGTGATGTTAAGGAAATTGAAAAGCTTATTACCAAATATTTTGGAGAAGTAAAAAAAGCTGTTGAGCCAAAACTCGTTGAAGTAAAGCCTGTACTATCAAGAGAAGAAGAACTGATGGAACAAGAATCTGCTCTTTTAGACAAGGAAGTATACAATGCTCTCAAATTAGATATAGAGTTGCCTCCGGAGTTAAATGCTGAGGCGAATATTGCCATTAATAACAGTGTAAAACCTGTTGTTACTTCTGATGTCCGACTTGATGGCAGTGTTTTTGATGGAGGTATTTTCAAAGACAAAATAGGAAATCTTCTTGTCAAATCAGGCGTCATAACACAGGAACAACTTGATTCTGCATTGGCCATACAGAAAAATAACGGAGAACTTATAGGGAAAATTCTTGTAAAAGAAGGTTATTTGAATTCAAAGTTGCTTTATGAAGTTCTTCAAAAGCAAATGGGGGTTCAGTTTATAGACCTTGAAAATGTTGAAATAGATCAAAGCGTTTTAGCACTTGTAACAAAAAACATAGCGACCATGCACAAGCTGATTCCTGTTCAAAAGGATGAAAACACTATCAAGGTTGCTATGAGTGACCCGATGAATATATTTTCAGTAGATGACTTGAGACTTACAACAGGGCTTGAGATAATACCATGTCTTGCAGATGAAGAGAAAATACTTGACCTGATTGAAAAGTATTACGGCAAGGTAGAAACGAGAGTGCCAAAAGGACCTAAAACAACTTCAGTCGCACCAGTAGACCTTGATGAAGAAATAAAGAAAGTTAATGAAAAAATTGCTGTAGAGATAAGCAAAGCGGCAGAAGAAGAAGAAGAGACTGTTGATATAAGTGCACTGGAAAACGCACCTATTGTCAAGATGGTAAACATAATATTCCAAAAGGCAGTTAACAGCAGAGCCAGTGATATTCATATGGAACCGCAGGAAGACGGGGTTATTGTCAGATTTAGAATAGACGGACAGCTTGTGGAAATAATGAAGCATGACAAAAAGATTGTTCCGTCCCTTGTGGCAAGAATAAAAATAATAAGTGGACTTAACATAGCTGAAAAAAGAGTTCCGCAGGATGGAAGAATATCGATAAAGATAGACGGCAAGGATTATGACATGCGTGTGTCAATTCTTCCAACAATGTTTGGCGAAAAAGTAGTTATAAGAATTGCAGACAAGGAAGGCTTCAATGTATCGAAGTTGGATTTGGGATTCTTTGAAGATGATATGGAAAAGTTTGATGATATAATTTCCCACCCGCACGGTATTGTACTGGTAACGGGACCTACAGGAAGCGGTAAATCAACTACTCTCTATACTGCATTGAAGGAATTATGCAAGCCAAATGTAAACATATTGACTGTTGAGGATCCTGTAGAAAGTACTATAAAGGGAATTAACCAAGTTCAGGTTAATGTAAAAGCTGGACTTAATTTCGCAGTTGCATTGAGATCCTTCTTAAGACAAGATCCTGACATTATAATGGTCGGAGAAATAAGAGACGGTGAAACGGCGGAAATTGCAACCAGAGCTGCTATCACAGGACACCTTGTTTTTAGTACTCTGCACACAAATGATGCTGCCAGCTCCATTACGAGAATGATTGACATGGGTATAGAGCCATTTTTGCTGTCATCCTCAGTTGTAGGTGTAATAGCACAAAGACTTGTAAGGCGGCTTTGTCCTAAGTGCAAGGAGGCTGTACAACCCGATGTGGATGAAAGAGAAGCGCTTGATTTAAAAGACGATCAGGATGTTACCATTTACAAAGCCAAAGGTTGCGGTGAATGTAACAATACGGGATATAAAGGTAGAATTGCCGTTTATGAAATCATGACCATTGATAGACGTACGAAAGAATTGATATCAAAGAATTCAAATTCCGATGACATTAAAGCCGCAGCAATAGATAACGGTATGAGAACGCTCAGATCAAATTGTAACAGATTGGTTGTGAACGGTACTACCACGATAGATGAAATGCTCAGAATAGCATTTGAAAAAGATTGATAATAAGGGGATGTAGCATATGGTATTGAATGAGTTGCTTACAAAGGCTGTAAATGCTGGTTCTTCTGACTTGCACATATGTGCTGGTGTACCTCCGGTTGTGAGGATACACGGGGATCTTGTGTACCTTAATGATCCGATATTGACTCCTAATGATTGCGTAAACCTTGCTAAACAGTGCCTTAGCGGAAGGCAATATGAGACTTTTCTTGAAGTTGGTGAAGTTGATGCTTCGTATTCTTTGTCAGGATTATCCCGTTTTAGGGTTAACGTATTCAAGCAAAGAGGTACATGTGCCATAGCATTCAGACCTATACCCAATGAAATACCTAAGATTGAGGACTTGGGTCTTCCGGGATTGGTATACGATCTTGCAATGAAGCAGAGAGGTATTGTTTTGATAACCGGACCGACAGGACACGGTAAATCAACCACTCTGGCCGCTATGGTAAATTACATAAACAGTAAAAGAAAATGTCACATAGTGACAATAGAAGACCCAATAGAGTTTATGCACAGGCATAATAAGAGTGTTATTAATCAGAGGGAAATAGGTGCGGACACAAGGAGCTATCATAATGCTTTAAGAGCTGTATTGAGAGAAGACCCTGACGTAATACTTATAGGAGAAATGCGTGATCAGGAAACTATAGCTACAGCACTTACAGCTGCAGAAACAGGTCATCTTGTGTTTTCCACACTGCATACAGTAGGTTCCTCAAAGACTATAGACAGAATTATAGACGTATTTTCACCACACCAGCAGGCACAGGTCAGGACTCAGTTGTCTACCGTTCTGCAGGGAATAATATCTCAGCAGCTTATTGCCAAGGTGGACGGCAAAGGGCGTGTTCTTGCAACTGAAACAATGGTATGGACGCCTGCTATAGCAAACCTGATACGTGAAAGCAGAACACATCAGATTAATACATGTATCCAGACCGGTTCGCAATTCGGTATGTACACTATGGACAGCTGTCTTGCAGAGCTTTATAAGCAGGAACTTATTGATTATGAAAGTGCCTGTCAGTATTCAGTTGACCTAGATAATTTGAGAAAATTGATATCTACGTAAAAAAGGACTAGCATTTTTTCGCAATATGTTATAAAATATAAATATGGTAATACTGTATAAAACAAAATAGAATAAGATATATATAAATATAGAATTTGGGTTGGTTAGTATTTAATTTGTTTTTATTATTGTATTTTTATTTGGGAGGTTGGGTTGAATGATTACATATCAGTTATGCAATTTCAATTCAAGTTCAAATGTGTTTGGTCGTTCCACAGTAATTTCTGAATTTCTGATACCCAAGAACCTCAGTCAAATAAAGATATGCTTTTCTGTATTGCGTCGCACTCTATTTATGAAAAATCACACGGAATAATTATACAGCAAAATGGTTTGATAAGAAGAAAGGTTTTATCCCTTTTATCATAAAGACTTAACTTGTTATACTTCATAAGAAAGTAACAAGCGATAGATCTTCTTAAGAGCAGCATTTTGATTTACAGCAGTATAAAAAACATGCAGTTATTATTGTTTTGGAGGTTGTGTGAATGCCGCTTTATAGCTACAAGGTAAAAACAGAAACAGGTAGGCTATTTTCAGGTGAAACAAAAATTGAAAGTGAAGAGGAATTAAAGAGGTTATTACTTGAAAAAGGTTATACACCTGTTGAGATAATTGAAAAGAATGCATTAACGGATATTTCGCAAATTAGTATATTTAAGCAAAGAGTAAAAGTAAAAGATCTGGCTGTTTTTTGCAGACAGTTTGCTATAATACTTCAGTCAGGTGTACCAATCGCTGCATCTTTGGATGTTCTTAAGCAACAAACCACAAATACGACATTAAAACAGGCATTGAACGACATTTATGAAAACATACAAAAAGGTATTGCATTGTCAAATGCCATGAAACAGCATGATGGTATTTTTCCGGATATACTCATAAACATGGTTGAAGCCGGGGAGATAAGTGGTCAGTTGGATTTGGTTTTTGAAAGAATGGCAGTGCAGTTTGAGAAGGATTTCAAGCTTGAGCAGAAAATAAAGGCAGCTTTTATGTATCCTATAATTGTTTCGGTTATTGCTATCGGAGTTATTACTATACTGTTGCTTTTCGTTGTACCGACATTTGAAGATATACTGACGGGCTTTAACGTACCGCTTCCGATATATACAAAGATACTTTTGGCAGTAAGTGGATTCCTTACATCAAGATGGTATGTTATTCTGGCAGTGATAATAGCAGTGGTAGCATTTATAAGTTATTTTAGAAAGACACACGAAGGAAAAAGATTTATAGGTAAGCTTGCAATAACATTGCCTGTAATGAAAGGGTTGACCAGAAACATTATTACCGTCAGACTTACCAGAACATTGAGTACGTTAATGTCGAGTGGAGTACTGTTGATTCAGTCTATGGAAGTTACACAGAAAATAATAGGAAATGCAGTTATAGCTGATAAAATTGACGAAGTGATTGAAGAAATAAAGAGGGGGAAGGGTTTGACTCAACCGCTGGTAGCTATGCGATACTTTCAGCCTATGGTAATATCCATGATCAGAATAGGTGAGGAGTCAGGAAATCTTGATTTTTCCCTTGATAAATCAGCAGATTTTTATGAGGAGGAAGTTGAAACTTCTGTAAACCAGCTTACAAGTCTGCTAGAACCTTTGATCATGATTGCAATGTCTTTGGTTGTTGCATTTGTAATACTGGCGATATTGACACCGATGTTGGCGATATACCAGACCATGTCAATGTAAAGTGAGTTTAAAGTTTTGCTTGTTGGATTTAGCTTGTTCCAAAAAGGTTCGGGGGGGATACAATATTATGTTTTATTGGAACTTGGTAAAGCATCAAGCAATGGTAAAATAATAAAACAAATTACAGGAGGGGTTAGGTTATGAAAAAAATGTTAACTAACAAAAAAGGTTTCTCCCTGGTAGAACTGCTTATTGTTATAGCTATAATGGGTGTTTTGGCAGCGATAGCGTTCAGTATGTTCTCAGGTGTTTTCACAAATGCAACAAAAAAGGCTGACCAAAGACAGGGGGATAATATTGCTAAAGCTTTAACTGCTTACATTGTTGACAACAATGATGGTAATTTAGCAAAAGCTAAATCAGTTACTACAGATGGTTTGCCAGCTTCACCAACTGATAAAGATCTTATTTTGTTTCTTATGCAAACCCATGTTATAGATGGTATGGATTCTGGACCTTATTTATCACCTAGAGATGGTACGGTTACTGCTTCAAGTGCGAATGATTATGATCCACAGTGGACAAAGTATGTAGGATATGACATACAGATTTATAAAGATACTATGATGGCTGTTGTTAAGCCAGTTGAATCTGGGAATGGGGTTACGATTAATTAAAAACCTTTGTAAGATTATTATGAAATTCACCCGGTCAGTTAATCTGACCGGGTAATGTTAAAACATTTTTTAATTATTAAATTGCTGTTTAGGGTGAATGCTTATGATTAGATTAAAAAGCAAAAAGGGCGTATCTCTAATTGAATTATTGATTACTTTGGCGTTGATGGGTGTGATTGCACCTATTCTGTTTACTATTTTTATAAACGGTGTTGATGATTTTTCCAGTTGTAGTAATTACATAGATCAGCAATATCGGATGCAGGATGTAATTAGGCAGATAAGGCAGGATGTCGAAGCTGCAAAATTGGTGTCATGTGAAGTTGATACTACTGTTACTCCCGGATCTAGGGGAGAGAAAGAACTGTTAAATGTTAAATTTACTTTTTTGGATAATAGTACTAGGACATGGAGGTTCAATGATACAACTAATATTCTTGAGCTGAGTACTGATGATGGAGCGAATTATATTGATGTTATCAATAAGATAGATGGTTCAAGTTGCTTTAAATATTATGAGGATGCATCAGAGCCAGAGATAAGACAACTGATACTACAGATAAAAACTCTGGAAAATATGGGATTGAGAAATAAAGCAAGAAACATTAAAGACGAGGTAATTACAGAATTTTCTGTTAGATATAAATCAATAGGATAGAATTATTATTAAAAGTTTTAATAAAGGGGGACGCTACAGTGAAAGATATTAATCTACTGCCGGATGAAATAAAGTCTACGTCTACTTATTTACCTCAGAAAACCGGAGGAGCAGGTATCTCTGCAAAGGTTTTAGTAGGAGTTGTTGTAGCTATATTGGTTTTTGGAGCTACGTTTTTATTACCTCAAGTATACATAAAAACCTTGGAGATGCAACTTGATTCAATTAAGAAGGAAATAGCAAGTGAAAAATATGATGTAGTAAAGCAGGTAAGAGCTGATACAAGCAAAATAGATACTGTCTTATCATCAAAGAGAGATGTATTGGATACTATAGACGGTATTGGTACTGATGTGAATCAGCTAATGATAGCTATAGGAAACACGACACCAAAAGGGTGTGTTTTAGGCAGTATTGTTTATGATGCAAAGGGTAATACATTGAATATAACAGGTATGGTAGAAGATAATATAGCATTGGCTGAGTTTGTTGCTCAGATTAATAGGCTTAGTACAATGTCTTTAGCGAGCGACATCAATCTTCAAGAAGGTAATGTCTTTACGGTTTCATTAAAGGTAGGCGGAAAGGAAGGGAAGTAAAATGAAGGCTGGAAAAAGAGAGATTTATCTTTTAGTAGTATTGTTCTTAATTGCATACGGGTTCTTCTTTTACAAAGTTATCTGGGGTAATGCCTACCCGAAGATTGAAGAAGTACAGAACAACATACAAGCTGAAAATAAGAAAAAACAGGCGCTTGAAAGTGATCTAAAGAATATTGAAGAGCTAAAAAAGAGTCTTGATAGTAAGAATGTTCAAAATGAAAGACTGGCAGAGTACCTTATGACAGAAGCAAATGTTGCTGATAACATTGAGTATGTTGATAAGCTTGCCAGATTATTTTATGGGAAAATAGGGGATGCAAATGTCAGCCGTCCGGTTGATAAAAAAACTGAGCAAAGTAACACTAGTTTTTATGAGTTTAAAATTGATTTTAAAGCTTTAATGACATATGGTGAAGCAATAAATCTGATCAACTATCTTGAAGGTGGCTCTAGGAAAGTCAAGATATCTAATCTTGATTTGAAGCCAATGATAGTTGCAGGTAATGATAACATGAGTTATTTGAATGATCCAAGTAAGATAGTTGATGTGAGTATGGCAGTTAATCTTTATTCACTTTCACTTGGTAATGCAAATAAGCTCTATGAGTACAGTCGTACAAGATTTAACAGGTTCCATGACGGTGATGGAGTGTTTTTTGTACCCACTGCTTTGACAATTGGAGATGGAACTACTGTTGCAGATGCTGGAGGGTTACCTTCAGGCAATGTTGATACTTTTGAAAAAGACATAGAAGTTAAGCTTGAAAGCTTTTTAGCAGGTGGTCAGAATTTTTATGTTTTCAATAAGGAAGGCAATAAAATCAAAAGGATCAAAACTAGAATAAGACCAGTAGTGACAATGGTGTTTAATGGAAATACATGCAGTGTAGAAGTTATAGGCAATGCCGGTGAGCGCCATACTTATGATAGTCCGATATCAAAAGACAATGTTGGTATTTACGTCTTGACTGATTTTACGTTAGTTGCTCCAGAAAACAAAGATCTTGGAGTGGATGTAAAAATTGAAAATAATTCAGGAAAGAAAATAAATATTTTATTAAAGGACAATATAAGAAGGGCAAGAATATTGGACAGAAATGGAAATTCCATATATAGGTCTAGTAGCACTGAGAAAGTGACAATACTTTAAAAAAGTAGCGGGTGATATTTATGAGAAGGATTATGAAAAGTAAAAAAGGAATGACATTAATAGAGGTAATATTGGCTGTAGCGATACTAGGAGTAGTAACATTTCCTCTTATGGTCAGTTTCATGAATACTCTTGCACTTTCAAAGAAGATAGATCAGGAGAATGAAGTAAATGCTGTTACGAGGATTGTAAAGGAAATGGTTTCAGAGTCGATTATTCAGAATAATTACGAGTTGGAATTAAAAGATCCATCTGATCCCCACGATTCAAAGAAATCAATTAGAGACTTTATTTCTGACACAATCTCAAGTACTGGTACTTCAACAAGTGATAACATTTCAATAATTGATTCTGCAGGAAATTTGAATGATAAATACTTTTTTACTGTAAGTTATGACCATAATAGTTGCTATGATGTAAACTATCCGTCTATATATCATGTAATTATATCAATAAAGACTGTAGATGGTGTGACAGGTTCAGAAAAATTGTTAAATAGATTAAAAATTGCTGTTAATGCAGGAGAAAGTCTGACATAAATTTAGTTGTTTTAAAGTGTCGGGGGTGATGAAGAATGTTACAAATATTAAATAAGAAACGTGGTTCGACTCTTATTACTGTTGTTATAATTACTACTGTCTTGATGCTATTGAGTATTGTGTTGTTAGATTCTTCTTTAAAAGGTTTAATTCTAACCAAAAGACATAAAAATATTGATTTTGCATATTACGCTGGACAATCTGCGATAGAAAAATGGTTTTATATAATTAAGGGGTTTGAGGGGATTGGAGAAGACTACGATGGTGATATAAATGAATTAGAGCAAAGTTCTATTGACGCATTTGCACAGTTTATTATTAATAAAATAACACCTTCCCTAACAAGTGCAAATGAATTTATTGATGTAATGGGAGTGAAAGATACTGTTGTTTTAGGTTCTACAGATGTGGAATGTGCTGAAGTCAAGTGCAAATCTATAAATAATGTAGGAGCTAAAGTAGTCGGAAGCAATCTTGAGTTAACGATTGGTATTGAGGCAGATTCTTCATTCAGTCAACCTTCTACGCCATATAGCACTTCAAATAAAGTTGTATATGCACAGAAAAAGTTTACATTTTCGATACCAAAAAATGATTTTAAGCTTTATGGAGCTATATATACTATAGGTGATTTATATGTAAGTGGAAAAGATGATGAAGGTAATTTACGTTATAATTACAATGATGGTTTTAATGATTCTTTTACTTCTTACATAAATGGTGATACTGTTGTATTCGGTTCATTTCCAAGGAGTGTATTACGACCAGAACAGCATTACTATGGTGGAATATATGCTATAAATAGTGCATACTTGAGTATAAAAGGAAATGCATATTCAAGAAGTTTCGTAAGGACTGGACCATATAGAGTTGTAACAGGAGATTATCTAAATGATAATAGCAGGATAGATGTATATAGGGATGCAGTTGCCCAAGGTTTGCATGCTTTTGGAAATAATAATAAAATTGTAGTATATAATAATGCATACACATTTGATGATATAGAAATAAACGGCGAGGATTCTTTTATAGCTGTAAATGGAAGTTTCCTTGGTTTGTCAAGATTTGCAAACGAAAATATGGCATTAAGAAATCATGATTCATATAGTGCTATTGTAAATAGTGCCGTGCTTCACAATGGACTTTCTGACGCTTCAAAGCGTTCACGTGTAGCGGTTAACGGGGATGTAATTATTCCTGGTGGTACGTTTAAGGTTAAAACTGATACAGGTGAGGTGTTGGGACAAATAGAAGATGCTTCATTGGCATGGTTTGAAGACAGCATTTCAGATCTTCCGTACTACAAATTTTATCCATGGGATACAAGTGATGTGAATAATCCTGACCAATATCATGCTGAAATCAGAAACAAAAAAGAGAATATTAGTCCAAATTATCTTGGTGGTTTTGGGAATTTGTTGCAAGTATGGAGTCCCATAACTACTGCTGATAGAGATATAGAGACAGGAGGAGATATGACAGATCATATAAATAGTTTTGTCAATCAACTTGTTGTTGCGTCGCTTCATCAGAATCCTGAAGACGCAGGATTAAGTATACCGACAAACTTGTATGGGTCTTGGCCTTATGAATTAGCTGCAAATAACACACTTTATAATAGTAATACAGGTGGAGCTTTAAGTCATGATAGATCTGTTATGCATGAGTTAAAATATGTTAATTCTTCAGACTTTAAAATTGATAATATATATTCTAGTGGAGGTAATTTAAAATACGACTCAAATACATGGAGTGGTATGCCTTCAGATAATACTTTTATAGATAGAGTCAATTCAATATTGGATTCCACTAGCGGTGACGATATGAAACAAGACTTGATGAATTATACTGAAGTATTTGGAAAAAGGACTTATCCAGAGGCAGTACCAGGAAATTGGAATATAGAAGATGTTACACTATTTGGAGAGATACTAAATAAACTTGCAACAAGAGCAAATATGTATGCTGCAGTTACACCTAACTCCATTTTGATACCACGTGACCCTGACCGTCTTTCTAATGAAACTCATAATATAGGTGATTATGGTGTTTATACAACAAGGGAACCTGCAGATCCTAATCCTGCAAACTTTCATAATGATGCAGGTTCATATTACTTATTTGTTAATGCGGATCCAAAAGTTGATTTAGTAGTTGATGGTGTTTTTAATGGAATTATATATACTGCTGGAAAAGTGATACTTCATGATGGGGCAGATGTTAGAGGTTCAATATTAAGTGCTGGATGCGGTGGTAATTATGTAGATGGTATATTTAAGCCGGACTTTGAAAATCTTGCTTTAAATATAACAGCAGATAATTATGATGCTGAAGCATTAGATAGAGGTGAGAAAGCAGGGGTAAAAATTCATCCATCAAAACTATCAGAAAATCCTGTTTTAAAATCTCCTCCAAAAGTTGACTTCTTTTTGGGATTAACAGATGAAACTGATATACTTCTAAATGGTAAAGCCACAGACAGCAGGGTTGAATATTTAAATCAGGCAGCAAGGGAAAACTTATTGAGAAAACTGTACAAAAACGGTATAAACTTGTTTCAAATATTATAATTACGAGGTGGGCAAATGAACAAAAAAGCCAGATTATTTACAACTGCAATACTGATAATGTCAATCATTGTGATGAGCACGGGTTGCTCCATACTTTTTAAGAAGGATAATGAGGCTAAGCCTGCAACAAGCAAGGAGGATCTGGAAGAACAAAATGTATTCCCAAAAGAAGAAGAAGCTATAAAGGGGATGATTGATAGTTATTTCATGAAATTATATGGACAGTCCGTTGAAAGTTATTCTGAGAATGTAATAAACGGAACGATTAATCAGGAGATAAGGGAATTTATTGCAGGAAGAACTATCAGCGAGGGTGAGAATAACCCTGAGATTGGTTTAAATATGCCTAGGTATGTCGAAATGAACGGTATGACTATTACAAGTTATGAAGTTCTTAAAGATAGCAAACGTGGAATAAATTCATCATTTATCGAAAAAAGAGGAGATGCATTTCTATACTTTGTAAAAGTCGACCTTAAAGCAAAAGGTTTATCAAATGTAAAATTTAATGAGTACTATGTGAAAAATGAAGATACAGGACTTTATGAAATAGTGAAGGAGAATGGTGCTGACAAGCAGATAGATGAATCAGAGTATGATGTTATAAAAGTCCAGGCAAAATATGATGTGGAAGTTATTAAGGATGGAGAATCATACAAGATAGTGACACAAAAAGAGGCCAACTATAAAATGGGGCTTAAGAACAGGCTATTTACACTTAATAATGAATTTCTCGTTACTATTCCATACCTTGATATGGATATTGCCGAGGAAAAAAGTATATTTGAAACAGAAAAAGCAGTCTTAGAAGCATTTTCCAATAACTTTATGAAGCTCGACAGAGAAAGAATGACACTGCTTCAGGAAAAATGGAGTATTAGTTATCTTGATTTTATGGATCTCATATCAAAAACTGAAATTAACAAGGCTGATGGAAGAGAAATTATGATTGCTGATGATAATTACAAGGGCAAATTTAATATTAATTCTTTCCCTATACAACTTGGTATGCAGAGAATTAAGAGCATTGACAAGATGGATATTCAAGTACACCCGGGATATTCAAAAAATAAAAAATATTACTTTGTAAAGTTTGAAGCAAAAGTAATTAACAGTGACGGTTTAGTTAATAAAGAACCGGTATATATATATGATTATACTATGACATTAAAGGATGATAATGGTAGTTTAAAGGTTGAAAGTATAAAACTGAATGAATTGTATAAGAAACCTGATCCGAAGCCAACAAGTACTCCTAAAAAAGTAGAGGAAACAAAGGAACCTATTATGTTTTAAAGGTTATATTAGGATGTCTAAAGGAGTAATATTATTAATTTAAGAAAATATATAATGAGAGGATGACAATATGTTGTCCTCTTATTTATATGTGAAAAATGTAAAATTAACAATTAATAAATTAAGTGTATACTATTATTTTTAACAAAAAAGGAAAAACTATAGACAAAAAATGTATGAATATGCTATGATTTAATTATATTAAAAAATAATCAGGTTATTCTTACAATAATCAAAAACCCCATAATTAAACTAAGGTGAAAGGAGATATAGATTTTATTTACTGATATCAATGAAATTGTATTTATTTATATGCACATTTAAAAGAATATAGAGAAAGATAATAAATGTGTTGGTATATTTTATTTCTATTACAATTCTTGTATCATAAAGTTTATCTGTTAATTTATTATTAAGGGGCAAAAAGGGAAAGAGGTAGAGAAAAGTGAAAAGAAAATTTAAAGTTTTAATTGTGTATTCAGTTATAGTCGCACTTCTTTGTAATCAGCCGATAGTTGGAGTTTTAGCCAATTCTAATTATTCACTCAAAGAAAGTCAGGTTTCTCACCATGAACCAGAAAAAATATTTTATACATCTCCAGTTGGAATAGTTTCTACTCTTGAAGGCGATGTATCAAAAGATGTTCTGGCATATGACGAGTCTGGGGGAAATTATGAAAACAGCGATCAAATTGAAATAAATACATATGAATCAATGGATATAAAATCTGATCTTACTCTTCAATCAGATCTACTGGTGGGAGATCTTAATATCATATCAGGTAATCTAAATTTAAACGGTCACAAACTGGTTGTCCATGGTGAACTAACCCAGTCAAATGGTAGTGTAAACATTAATAAAGGTGAACTAATAGTAAAAGGTAATTATACACTGGTAGATGGTGGCAATGGCCGATTAATAATGACTAATATTAATGATTATGTTTGTGTAGAGGGAAACTTATCTTTCCAGGGACGATACAGCCATAACGGCTATCTTACAGAAGGTAATCTCGAGGTTAAGGGAGATTTTACACAGAGAAGGTCTTCTAGTAATGATAACTTTAAAGCTACAGGTAATCACAAGGTAATCTTAAGCGGAGACAAAAAACAAATAGTTGATTTCTCAAGTGCTCAATCAATATTTAACATATTGGAATTAAGGAATTATAGTAAGGACGGAGTGCTTTTTAACATGCCGTTAAATGCAGAGCTTATAGATAACGGATGTAAGGTGACATTTGCTTCGGGAGAAATACTAGGTTGGAAACTTTCACAAAATCAGAGCATTGATGGGGATCTTTATTTAGGTGGAGGAGAACTTGATTTAAACGGATATAGTCTTATAGTAAAAGGCAATCTGATACAATCGGGAGGAAGCATAAATGTAGCAGGCGGCAAGTTAACTGTGGAGGGAGACTATCTAATACAGTCCATGGGAATATCGGAAGATGGTGTAGTTGCATATGGATATAGCGGCGGATACCTGAAAATGATTAACGAAAATGATGTAGTTAAGGTTTTAGGAAATTTTATAACGCAGTCCCAGTACAGTCACAACGAAATGCTGACAGCTGGAATACTGGAGGTTGGAGGAGATTTCAAGCAGGTAAGTCAGGTTGCAGATAATTTCAGAACAGGTGGAACCCATAAAGTAGTACTAAATGGGGAAGGGTTGCAGACAGTTAGCTTTGCAAATCCATCCAGTAAAAATTCCTGTTTTAATGCCCTTGAGATAACAAATAGAAGTGCTGAAGGAGTAAATTTTGCAACAAAAGCGGTAATAGTAGGTGAACTTAAGCAGACACAGACACCAATCACGGGAACCTTGAGTCTGGCAACAACTGCCTCAATAGAAGGAGGAAGTTGGGGTCATGACCTGTTGATAGAAGAAAGCCGTACACTGTCTGAGGACATGGACATAGGTGGAAATCTGACGGTTTCAAGTAGTCTTAATATAAATGGTATGACACTTACGGTAGGAAAAAGTGTAACTATAAACGGAGGGACGTTTAAAGTAAGCGGAGGTCGCGTGGATGCTGGAGAAAACTTTACAATAGCATGTGCATACTGTCGTCTCAATATGACCAATCCAAACGATTATGTGGGTGTAGGAGGGAATTTCTCTACAGAGGGAAGAGAAAGCCTTGAAGGATATCTTACAGAAGGAGTACTTGAGGTAAAAGGAGACTTTACTCAAAGTTTAAAAGCAGGCTCGAATTCATACAACTTTAAGGCAACAGGCAATCATAGGGTGATCTTAAGCGGAGACAAACAACAAATAGTTGATTTTTCAAGAGCTCAATCAATGTTTAATATATTGGAATTAAAGAACTATAGTGATGAGGGAATAGTATTCAGGATGCCGTTAAATGCGGCAGAATTGATAACCAATGGATGTAAGGTTATATTCCCGGATGGGGAAGGTTTTGGACGGACGCTCACAGAAGATGAGACAATAGAAGGAGATTTGAACCTTGCGGCAGATGAATTAAATATAAATGGACACAATTTAGTAGTAAAAGGAGATTTAACACAATCAGGAGGAACCATAAATATAAATGGTGGAAGCTTAGTAGTAGAAGGTGACTACCGTATACAGTCCAAGACTGTTG
>CAYPCH010000044.1:17704-24300 GCA_964409165.1 uncultured Oscillospiraceae bacterium
AATGGGGAAGGGTTGCAGACAGTTAGCTTTGCAAATCCATCCAGTAAAAATTCCTGTTTTAATGCCCTTGAGATAACAAATAGAAGTGCTGAAGGAGTAAATTTTGCAACAAAAGCGGTAATAGTAGGTGAACTTAAGCAGACACAGACACCAATCACGGGAACCTTGAGTCTGGCAACAACTGCCTCAATAGAAGGAGGAAGTTGGGGTCATGACCTGTTGATAGAAGAAAGCCGTACACTGTCTGAGGACATGGACATAGGTGGAAATCTGACGGTTTCAAGTAGTCTTAATATAAATGGTATGACACTTACGGTAGGAAAAAGTGTAACTATAAACGGAGGGACGTTTAAAGTAAGCGGAGGTCGCGTGGATGCTGGAGAAAACTTTACAATAGCATGTGCATACTGTCGTCTCAATATGACCAATCCAAACGATTATGTGGGTGTAGGAGGGAATTTCTCTACAGAGGGAAGAGAAAGCCTTGAAGGATATCTTACAGAAGGAGTGCTTGAGGTAAAAGGAGACTTTACCCAAAAATCGAGCAATAGCTCATACAACTTTAAGGCAACAGGAAATCATAAGGTAGTTTTAAGCGGTAAACGCATATCCAGTGGAAGAGAGCATATTCAGACTATTACTTTTGACTCTCCAAGTTCATCGGGATTCAATACATTGGTTATAACAAAGCCTTTTAGCACAGGATATGTATTTAATCATACTCCAGTATGGAATACTCTTGAGGAAAGCATTGGAGATAACGATGCTCCGAGCGTACCTTCATCATTAAGGTTGGATTCAAGTACATGTCTTACTGCGACATTTTCATGGGAAGCATCGCAGGATAATGTTGGGGTAAGGGGGTACAGAGTATACAGGGAAGGCAATGAAAAGGAAATTGGTATAACACATTCCTTATCATATACAGACTCTGGACTTGAGCCTGACACAACCTATAATTATACAGTTACAGCTTTTGATGATGTACAGAATGAATCACTGCACAGCCTAAAATTGACGGTTAAAACTCCACCGGATATGGAGAATCCGTCGGAACCTTCAAATTTAAAATTATTAACTAAAACCGGGTCTTCAGTGTCACTTAGTTGGTCACCTTCAACAGATAATGTAAAAGTTGCAGGCTATCTTATACTAAGAGATGGAAATAAGGTCGGTGATTCTATAAGTACCAGCTTTACGGACAGACAATTAGAGGCGGGTACTACATACCTATACACTGTGAAAGCATATGACACATCAGGAAACATATCCGGGTCAAGCAATAGCATAAGTGCATTACCGGTTATGCCGAATATAACAAAATTTGAACCTTTGAATGCTGTTACCATCGGTGGTGCAGATAAACAAAAAGTGAGTGTTTACTTTGCAAATTCAGGAAATATAGAAGGGGCAAAAGCTGAATTTGAGTACTCTCAAAACGGAACGGACTGGATACGGATGGATAATGCTGTTTTTGGTCCAAATAAGGTTAACTCGTCCACATACTATTTTTATAGTTACTGGGATTTGAGGACTATTGGTTCGGGACATTATTTTGTACGTTACAGCGTATTTGATGTAGAAAATAATTCAGACATGATAACCGCAGAATACGATGTCGACAGGAAAGCACCGGCGGCACCTTCAAAACCTGCAGTTTACTCTGATTATGGAAAAATAACATTGACATGGTTGCCATCTCCAGAAGCAGATGTGGATGGTTATGTTATTTATCGTTCAAATTCAGAAAGTGGAGAATATAAAAAAATTGGACAGGTGAACGGAAGAACCAATGTTGTTTATACCGATAAGGCTGTTCAGCCGGATCAAACATATTTTTACAAAATAACTGCAGTTGATAAATTTTTGCAGGAAGGGAATCTTTCAGAGGCTGTTTTTGGTACAGCACTTTGGGATACTATAAATCCGATAGTCTTAGGAATAGAACCTGTAGACGGCACTGTGCTTGGAAAAACGGCAAATATTACTGTAAGAGCCGAGGATAATCTCTTAATTTCCTCAATAACTCTTCAGTATTCCCTTGATAATGGGCAATCATGGGTTGACATTGAAACTAAGGAAACGGATGATAATGCTGTATTTAGCTGGTTCACACCTGATGTGAACGAGAATATAAAGGTGCGTGCCATTGTTAAGGATTTATCAGACAATGAAAGCGATGGAAGTCCTGTAAGGTCTTATATGATAGACCGTCAGGGGCCTGCAAAAGTCACAGGACTTAGTGCAACGGTGAAGGCAACAATTGCTACTCTGCGTTGGAATGACGTACCGGATGATGACTTTGCTTACTTTTTAGTGGAGCAAAAAGATACTGACGATGGACTATTCAAGGAAATAGGGAAGATAGACAAGACGCTTGGAATGAATGTAACAGGTCTTGAACCCAATATGGTCTACTGGTTCAGAGTTACTGCGTTTGATGGGTATGGAAATGCCGGAGAGGTTTCCGATATGTTGGAAGTTACTACAACTGATGATACTCAGAATCCGGTTATAACATCCCTTGAACCAAAACCGGGGAGTTTTTCAACAAGTATAACCATTAAAGGAACAGCACAGGATGATGTAGGAGTAACATCTTTCGTTTTTCAAACTTCCAGGGATAAAGTGAAATGGGCTGATGTAGCAGAGTTTACATCTTCACCAGCTAAAAATAAAGTGACGTTTACACATGTTGTAAATCTTGAAGAAGAATTGGAAGGGGCTCTGTATGTCAGGGCAATAGCAGAGGATGCGGCTGGAAATGTAAGTGACACATCGGAGAATGCACCTTATGTAGAGCACAGGGTTGACCACACTCCACCATCAAAACCTGTGGGGGTTATTGCCAATTCAACAAACGGATATATTACTGTCAGTTGGGAACAGGGAGCTGACCCCGAGCTTGCATATTATAAGCTGTACAGGTCTGAAACAGAAATAGGAGCATTTGACCTGATTGCTGATAACATCAAATACGTTAGTTATAACGATAGAAGTGTAGTACATTCTAAAGTATACTATTATAAAGTTATTGCTGTTGATGTTGCGGGAAATGAAAGTGAATTCAGCGAAGTGCTTTCATGTCAGCTTTTGCCAGATACAGAGATACCTGAAATAATAAGTTTCTATCCAAAGGAATTAACAACGTTGCCGGCAAATCCGGTTATAAGCGTGCTCGCATCTGACAATTATCAGCTTTCAAAGTTAACCTTAGAGTATAAGGCTGAGGATACAGAAGAATGGATAGAGATTGGCAACAAGGAGCTTAATGTTCATAGTGAAGCGGTAAAATTCAACTGGAATACCGAAACACTAAACGATGGAAATTATGTTTTGAGAGCTTCGGCCATAGATCAAGCGGGAAATGCCAGCAAAATGATGTCTGTAAACTACAGCCTCAATCTTGAACCTCCTAAAGCACCTGTTATAACTGCTGAACCCGGAGGATGGAAGATTGACCTTTCATGGACATCGGAAAATGAGGCAGATCTTGCAGGTTTCAGAGTTTACAGAAGCGATGCTTTGGATGGAAAATATAAGCTTATAGCACAAACAACAGAGACAACTTACACAGATACTCTTCTTGCACCGACACAAAATTACTACTATAAGGTAGAAGCAGTTGATGTATATCGTAATGCAAGTATGAGCGAAACGGCATATGCCTTGCCCCTTAATCAGGACATTTTTCTGCCGGAAGCTGAAGCAGGAATTGAAAAGGTTGCAACTGTAGGAATGGAAGTTTCTTTTGATGGAACACGTTCTACCGACAATGACAGGATTGCAACGTACCTGTGGGAGTTTGGTGACAGCACAACATCTACCAGTGCTCAGCCCTATCATGCATACACAACAGAAGGTATGTATACAGTAACCCTGACAGTTACTGACCCTGCAGGAAACTCTGCATCAGACACGACAACTGTAACTGTCTATCCAGAACAGCAAATTGGCACTTTGGAAATAAAGGTGGTTGACAGTAATACCGGAGCAATCATTCCGGAAGCATATGTTTATGTTGATTTCCCTTCCGATGTTCCGAAGCTGTTCAGAACAGATAAAAATGGTATAGCAACAGTAGTAGGAACAGCCGGCAATTATAATGTGTCTGCATATACAACAGGGTATCTTCCTTCTGAGATTAATGTAAAAATAGAGCAGTATAGAAAAACTCAGGCCACATTACAGATTAAAAAGGGTGAGCTGGTTGTTGGAGATATATATGTACGTCGTATGGCTTTAGAAGAAATAGTTGAGGCGGGCATTGATATTCATGCTCCTGAAAACCAGTTTGTGTACAATTTTGAAGTCCATCTTGAGTTTGATGCACAGCCACTACCGATAAAATATATGGTTGTTAACGGTAAAGGTAATGTCTTTAGTGGCGGGGGAGGTTTCCGTATAGGAGGAGGCGGTTCAGGCGGTTCAGGTGGTTCAGGTGGTGGTTCAGGTGGAGGAACTGTTGTTCCGAAAGTTATTGCTCATCCGGATCATCCTGAAGTTCCTCCTACAGTGGCATACCTTGTTATACCAAAGGAAGTGAGCTGGCTCAAGGAGTTTTTTGAAGTCGGACTGGTATTTAAAAATATGGCAGATCCACAGTTTGTAATACAGGATTCTGAAGTAGCTCTAAAACTTCCGGTAGGATTATCACTTGCACCTACGGCAGAAAAACAGAGTTTAAAAGTTGGAGTGGGAGACATTGCAGGACAGGAAACCAAGCAGGTAAAATGGGTAATCCGCGGTGATGTTAAGGGATATTATGATGTAGAGGCAGATTTCAACGGTACATTGATGCCCTTTGCCGCTCCGGTAAAAGCAAACTTCAAAACAGAAAAACCCTTCCGTGTTTGGGGAGGAGATGCACTGCATGTGTATGTTATGGCGGAGGATTCATACTATGTCGGTGAAAACTATTATACACACTTTATGCTGGCGAATGAATCGGATATACCTATTTATAACATAAAAACAAACTTCGGAAGCTTTGAAGAACCTACTCCAAAGACAGAAGTAGTTATAATTTATCCGGACAAGAGCAAGAGAGTTGTCCATGATGATGGAAGCGAGACAATGGATTACAGCAATGGAGATAAGGAAATTGTAAATAAAGATGGAAGCAAAACTATCAGCTACAAAAATGACGGCAGTTCTGAATATGTTCATACCGATGGTGTCAGAACTAAAACGGATAAAGATGGTAATAAGGAGACTATTGAGCCTAAATCTTTTGAAGTAGATGATAAAAACGACGGAACTGTATATAGTTATGCTGATGATACAAAGCATTTTATAAAGAATCCAAAGAAAAAGGATTCACAGAAGGAGCAAGGAGTTGGAGTAAACTTGATATTCCCATCAGGTGATGACGATGATGAAGATAATAAAGGGCAAAGTACTTTACCTGTGGTAAGGCCAGGTGATTCTCTAGGGATAGACTGTCTATTGCCCGGAGAAACCATACTTGGTACATATGTAGGTACCCCTGCTGCTTCTGGAGAAATTGACCCTGATGAGATGTACTTTAAATTATCCAATGCGTTTTCAGTGACAACGTCAGGAAGCAATACAGAAATTCCTGTAACCATTAAAACGATACCTAGTCACATGTATAAATATAAACTGGTTATAATTGACGAAGAAAGTATGAGGGCAGACCCGATTGACACAAATACGGGAGCACATGTAATGCAATATGAGGCATTGGGTGTATATGGTGTAACACCGCTTACCTTTGGAATTGAATATAATTCAAGGCTTATGTATGAAGCATCAAGGCTTAAAGAGGAAAATGGCACAAAAGGTATTGAGCCAATGCGTGAATTTGGCAACACTACGATGGGTAACGGCTGGAGTCATAGTTATGAAACATGGCTCACAGAAAATAGTGACGGAAGCATTACTGTATACTGGTCACCATATAACTCCACCATATTCCATAGTGGAAATGAAAACCAAAGAGTTGTATACGGAACCACTGATATCTATGGAAACATAACTGTTTCGAAGGATACTCCGAAGGAAGAATGTGAATTCTGGTCGAAGTCCAAAGGCGTTAAGGACTATTTGCTCAAGAGACACGCCGATGGTACTTATGAAATGACCTTTGGCAACGGTAATAAATATATATTTGATGCAGATGGAAAGCTTTCAGGGATGGAAGACAGAACAGGCAAGTACATTACCATTTCAAAGGATGCAGAAGGCAAGTTGATAATATCGGAGCCGGCATCAAAACAGAGTCTTATTGTTTCACACAATGAGCAGGGATTGGTGGAGAGTGTTGAAGATAAGGCGGGAAGGAAAACTTCATTCCAGTATGATGAGGGTGGCAAGAACCTTATTGCAATTACCGACCCTAATGGAAAAACATCAAGGTACACATATAATGAGCAGGGATTTGCACTCACCGGAACAGATGCGGATGGCATCACATATTTTACAAACACTTATGATGAGAAAGGTCGTGTAGTTGTACAGGATGATGCTGTAGACGGAAATGAAACCACTACATTAAGCTATGATGAGACCTCCGAGTTCTGGAGAACCATTACAACTATAAAAGATAGAAATGGAAATACCAGCAAGATTGT
>CAYPCH010000044.1:24400-26072 GCA_964409165.1 uncultured Oscillospiraceae bacterium
TATAATGACAACGGTCAGATAATTAGCAGAACTGTTGAGGGTTTGGGCAGTGCAAGTTATACCTATTATGAAAACGGGCTTATGAAGACCGCAACCGATTATCTGGGTAACAGCTATACTTATGAGTATGACAGTGCTGGAAGGAGAACAGCAGTAATAGATAGGGAAGGCGGAAGGAGTACAATTACTTATGATAATATAGGAAATATGTTATCCCAAACCGATCCTATGGGGAATACCACATTATTTAGCTATGATAGCCGTGGTAACCTCATTTCCGAGACAACCCCGAAAGGGAACGTTACTACGTTGAAGTATGATGGAAACGGACAATTGATTGAAATAATAGACGCTGAAGGTAATAAAACAATTTACGAGTATGACGCAGAGGGAAGACAGACAAGGATTATCGATCCGCAAGGACTAGTTGCTGAGACGGTATATGACGAAGCCGGACGAGCGGTTTATTCCAAGGATGCCCTTGGCAATATAACAGCTTACACTTACGATGTGAATGGCATGCTTCTGTCTGAAAAGCTTCCCGGTGGTGGAACAACAAGCTTTACGTATTACAAAAACGGAAAAGTCAAAACAGCAACAGATTATTCGGGCAATACCACAACATACGGTTATGACAGTTTATGGCGTCCAATAATGGTAACCAACTGCGAAGGTAAGTCATCAAGCCGGACTTATGACCCGTCGGGTAATGTACTGACAGAAACCGATCAGCTTGGCAATACGGTAAGCTATAGTTATGACAAGCAGGGAAATCTGTTGACATCCAAAGACGCAAAGGGCAATGTAACACAATTTGAATATAATGCAAATGGTAATATGACAAGTGTTACCGATGCACTGAACAATACCACACGCTACGAGTATGACAAGGAAGACCGGCTGGTAAAAATAATCAATGCACAGGGCAACGCCAAGGAATTTGTTTATGATGCAGCAGGCAGGGTAGTACAGGCGAAAAATGAGCTTGGAAACACTGTAACCACAGAATACGACGAACTAGGCAATTTAGTAGGGATTAAGGATGCATATGGTGTAACCATCACAGCAATTGAATACGACAACCTGAACAATCCGATTGCAGCCATCGATGCATTGGGCAACAAGGCAACCAGCAAATATGATAGTCTGGGAAGACTTGTAGAGACAGTTGACCAATTAAACAGAAGCACAAAATATTCCTATGATGCAATGCACAGGCTTACAAAAGTGGTAGATCCTTTGAACGGAGATAGCAGCCAGACCTTTGATGTGGATGGCAATCTTACAAGCTATACCGATCCTAATGGGAATACTACAAGTTATGATTATGATATAGCAGGAAGACTAATAAGTGAAACTACTGCTATTGGAAGCAAAAAGACATACGGCTATAACTCGTTGAACCTTTTGGAAACGTCAACAAATGGTCGAAATCAGCAAACAGCATACACTTATGATGATGCAGAAAGGCTGACAAGTTTTACAGACCCTGCAGGCACAGTGACCTATAGCTATGATAAAAACGGAAATGTGCTGACAGTAACTGATGAAAAGGGAACAATAACAAGGCAATATGATAAGCTTGACAGAATAACACAATACACCGACAGCAATGGAAATACAATAAAATACAGCTATGATACCCTTGGGAATTTAATAGCACTGACTTATC
>CAYPCH010000045.1:0-16099 GCA_964409165.1 uncultured Oscillospiraceae bacterium
CAATCTTTCCCCGTTTACAACTATCCGAAGTGGCATTTCACCAAAAACATTAAGTACCGAAATTAATGTTGCCATAAGCACAACTACAATAACCAGTGTAAACTTTTTCATAATAAAAATCCTCCGCTCTATTATCCATGCATCCTTTTGCATATTTACTAATAAACCATTATCAAATATTCTTGTTTCTTATAATTTGAAAATTGACCTTTTTTAAGAAGATAACTTAATCATAATTTTGCAGGTACATTTTACAAGTTTTTTAATAGTCTATCAAAAAACATCAAAAAAATCAATTAAATCTTTGCAAATTCATGGCAAAATTGTATCTAAATTAATTACAAAAGTAATTCTACATCATAAAAATTAATTTTTGTGATATTGCATTGAGAAAATTGAAGCGCATGGATAAACTTTTATCAGCTAACCTTGCGTTAGGAAGGATTTCCCTGGGAACAGCACTAATAGAGTTGCTTTGAATATAAGGCGTTCTATATAATATCTTACCAATTGAAGTGATAATTCTTCGGCTAAAAAAGCAACTTATTTTAAAATTTGACAAGGGACAGTTTGCTTTTGGCTGGTATGATGGAATTCCTTAGGATAAAAACACCAATATATCTTTAATACTTAGTTTAATTCCAACTGAATTGTTGTGTCAAAATTTATATATGGATTATTAAAGCTGTCAAATAAATAAAAAGCCTCGGAATACTGAGTCCTTCACCTTTTTACCAGATTTCCTTTCAGGAAATGACCCTAACAAAAAAGCGAGACCTCTCAGCCCCACTAAAGTTGAAATTTATATCTCATTTAATTTCAGATTCTAAAACTGTTTATTTCCTCAGGGAACACCATCTCACGTGAAATATCCGTTCCCTCCGGAAGGTGCCCGCTCTTGCCTTCTATCAACATTTTAACCTTTTCAACCCCATCTATCTGCTTCATTGAGTATAATACTTGCTTGAGAATTGCCTCTTCCCTTGCTGTACCACCATAACTTCTTATCTCACTGTTAAAATCCAACACAAGTACTTTGTCTTCAATTCTGCTGTCAAGAAGTTCAACATTCCGGGGCAACTGAGAATATATGTTTTTGCTGCTGTAATCCTTTGACAAAAGGCTTATGATCTCCTTTGGAATCTGATTATCATTTACTCCAATATACTCAACCGACACAGGAAGTATGTATTCGTACTTTTCGTTAATATATTTAAAAAGATACAAATCCAGTTTCTTGGTTTTGTCTTCAAGATTGACTTTGCTTGTATTAATTAAAATATTATCTCTGGTCAATATTCCTGATATATCTGTGCCATACTTCAAAACTTCTTTTTCGTGTCCGTTGATAAGGATTTTCACTCCGTCAATAGTACTAAATTCTGTTAATGTATATACAATGCATGCAATTACATCCTGTTCCGATTCTCTGTTTTCATAATTCAATAGGCTTTCACTAAAGTCCACAACAGCAGTTCCTTCTTTTATGCTCATCCCAAGTACAGTTGTATCCTCTGGGAGAACAGGGCTTAGCCCTTTAGCTTCCAAGAATTTTATGTTTTGCTCACTGTGTACAAGACTCCTGATAGCCGCTTTTGCAATGCCTTCTTCCTTTTCAATGTTTCTAGTCACAGGAATCAACGTTCCACTACTGTCTTTATAATAACCTGTCACTGCTATCATGGGTATTTGTGCATTACTGATGTTTTCCTCATTCCCTGTAATGTCCCCAGCCCTCTTTTGCGCATTTATGCTACCTGCTTCATTTGTACTACCTGCTTTATTTATGCTGCCTGCCTCATCATTCGTTTCTGTTGCTTCTTTTGTGTTCATATTATCAGCTTCAATATCCGTATTATTTATAACAGTATCATCTTCTGAAATCTTATCTACCGGTATCTGACAACTGCAAAGCAACATAACTCCGGTTAAAACTAAAAGATAAAAAAATTTCCTCATAATCTCTACTCCTTACAGTAAAATTTTTGTATTACTGTAAGTATAGTCATCAATGAAGAAATTTATAATTTAAGAATATAATTTTTTTAATCTTTTCAAAAACACTCTCTTAATCAACTTCGTTAAGGGCTTGAAGTATTGCTTCACATAAAGCTTCTGCTGCCTGTTGCCTAAACTCCTCTGTCTTCAATCTTGCCAAATCTTCCTTATTGGTTAAAAATGCAACTTCAGCCAGCACAGCATCCATTTTCGTTGCCTTGAGAACAACAAGGTTTGGCCTTTCAATAATTTTCCTGTATTTTGTGTTAAGCTTTCCAACCAGACTGTCCTGAACAATCTGCGCAAACCTTTTGCCATTAAAACCTTCACCATTAGACTTCTGAGGATAGTAAAGGGTCTCTGTCCCTTTATGACTTGACAGATAAGCATTATTATGGATGCTTAAAAACAAGGTGGCATTAAGAGTGTTTGCTATGTATGCCCTCTCATATAATCCTACATACGTATCATCTTCCCTTGTCATAAATGTTTTGACATTATGCTTTTTCAATAACTCATTAAGCCTTACAGCTATGTCAAGATTCAGATTTTTTTCTTGTACCCCTCCATATACAGCCCCCGGTTCTTGTCCACCGTGCCCAGCATCTATAACCACCAGTTTATCTGCTTTTGAAGCCTTCTTTAATAGTGTGATTGCTGTATTGTTAACAGAACCTCTTGTAATTACTTCATAACTAAAAGTATCTTTGGCCGTAAATACCATACTTGTTTTATTCTCTTTTTCATTTCTTATAATTTTAACATCATCCAATACATTATCGTTTATTTCCATTACACCGCTTCCCAAATTTCCAAAATCATTTGAAAAAGTTAGAGTGTATCGTTTTCCATCCATGTCATATTTGCCATCAAAGAATTTTTTTATATACTCTCCGCCTTCTGTGAGAAGTACATCGTCCAAAATAAAATGTATTCTGTCACCGTTGTTGTGATATGCAATATTTTTGAAGAAAGGTGTTTTTACATATATTGTAAGTTTATCACCCGTCTTCGACACCTGGTAATTTGGCTCCGAAGTAACATCAATAACAACCCTTGCCGAATTTTCTCCATATCGTGAATACCTTATTGCATCTATAAAACTACCATTTACATCAATTTTATTTTCTTTATCCTTCACAGACATATTTGATATATCCACCACAATCCTGTTCGGGTCTGAAAGCCTCCAGACATTATACTTGCTCTCGCCAACATTTAGAACTACTTTGTCATAACTTCCGGTAGCCTCATAATCAACCTTCAGAGCATTAAGAACTCCGTTTTCTTCATCCTGCGGCTCATCACTTTCAACATCATCCTCTGAATCCTCATCTCCAGTCACTTCATCTTTATCTTCATCTTCAGGAATTTCCACATCCGCTCCATCTTCAGTTAATACATCTTCAGGCTCTTCATTTTCTAAAGTGTCCTCAGATACAGTATCTTCAGACTCTTGTTCCTGTGTATCCTTTGAAGTGCCATCTTCATATTCATCTTTTTCTGTTTTTTCTGTTTGTTCTGCGTCTTCAGACATATCTTCTCCAGATGGTTCTTCCCCAATATCGGGCTGTTCATCTTCATCGTTTGTGCTCTTTATAAGTGATACCACCAGCTTACCTGCTCTTTCAAGAACCTCATACCCAGACTTCCCGTTAAGCTCAATAATAACCCTTGCCGAACTCCTGTCAACTCCAGCATAACTTATAAATTTCACAAGGTCGCTGTTTACATCTATTTTCTGCTCATCAAGAGAGGCAACAGCCTTGGGCAAGTCAACTATAATCCTGTTATAATCCAACATCTTGGTTATATGATAGTTTTCATAATCTTTTAATATCATTTCAATCTGTTCATTTTTCACGCCATCCGTATGTTTTACTGAAAGTCTGCTGCCTCTTTCTTCTTCCCCCCTGTCCGCTATAGGCGTATCTGCCCTTGGTTCTTGCTCTGCGGATTCTGCGGATCTGGAAATATAGACAAGCAGTTGTCCGTTCTGTTTAAATACCTTGTAATAGGGTTCCTGTTCGACTTCAATAACAACTCTTGCAATGTTCTCTTCGTTTTGAGCATATCTCACAGAATTAACATATTTTCCATTTGCATTTATTATCTGCTGTTTTCCTGATGCTGTCGCACCGGGAATATCTATAACAATCCTTTTCGGGTAGTTAGGGTCATTAAGAAAAAATTCTGTATAGTTATTAATACTGCTTGCTTTTATAAGGACTTCTTCATGGTCGGACTTTGCAGTATATTTTACATTAAGCTCACGGCTACCTGTACCTTCAGAGCTCTCGATAACAGAATCTACAGGCACTGTAACTTCTTCATCTGAAGAAACTTCCCCAGCAGACTCTGCTTTTTTCAAATTTAGAATCAGCTTCGAATTCTCTTCTGTAAGCCTGTACTGAGGCTGTCCTTTAACATCCAAAACCACTCTTGCCGTTTCCTCTTCAAATTGTCCGCACCTTACAGCTTTGATCAGGTCGCTGTTAACATCTATCTGCTTCCTGTCACTTTGAACTTTCGTATTTGGAAAATCCACTACAATCTTATCCTGATTATAGAGCCTCATAATTTTGTAATCACTGTATTTATCAAGGCTTATGGTGACCTGATGCTCATTTTCCGTCTTTATGTACCCTATCTCGTTTAAATTCCCAAAATTGGTAATGACATTACTATCAATTGTAATTTCATCTTTCTCCGGATACCAGCCAACCTTCATATTAAGCTGTTTTCCTACAAAGCGCAAGGGCACCATCGTCCTGTCATTAATAATCTTTGCAGGCACATCCATCTTAAATTTGCTCCCGTTTATCACTGCATTAGAGTCATTTATTACAAGCTCGACGTTTTTATCCTTGTAAGATACAGTGACTTTTTGATTCGTTCCGTCCCATAAAACTTTTGCCCCTAATTTTTCAAATATTGCCCGGACAGGTACAAGAGACCTGTCATTTAATATTATCGGCGGTATATCCGACTCGACAAGCTCATTATTCACCTTAAGACTGCATATTTTGCCGGTATACTTATGTACCGAACCGTCATACGACAGCAAAAGATCTTTTGCAAATACTGCCGGCATATTTGCAAATACGACTATTACCGCCAAAAACATCACAAATAATTTCTTCATAAACAGCACCCTCTTATTTTTTATCTTTTGTATTGTAATATGTTTAACAAACCAAGCAGGCCGATTAGTATAAATTATATTAATAAAACTTTAATTTTTGCATTCTATATATTAATTCGACAGAAGCGCTAATTTTCCTGTCGTATAAGCAATCATTAATTGATTTGTAATTAAATTGTAACATTATGAGTATCAATTTAATTACAAATCAATTTTAGCCAGATTTTGCTTCGCAAAAAAGCCTTATTATTAAGGCTTTAATTATACTCAATTATTAAAATAAAACGGTTAATCTTAAAGACTCAACTTTCCCACTTATAGTATTTTGAGGCTCTGGTTGCTCACAAGTTAAGGGCAAAAAGTTTACTTTTTGACCGCAGTGAGCAATGCTACGTTAGTGGCAAAGAGCCCATAAATACTGTGGGAAAGTTGAGTTAAAGAGTAATTCCTACAGCATTTACAAGAAAATTCAATTTGTCACTGTTAAGATTTTTATTTATGTCTACACCGTCAATGTCCAATAATCCTACAGGATAAACCGGTATTTGAAGTGACTGTTCCATGTATTCGCTCAGACCCTTTAATAAGGATCCCCCACCTATAATAAAAATCTTTCCTACTTTCACTCCATAACATCTTGCTTCGTAAAAAGACAAACACATGTATATCTGATTTATCAGCTTGTCAACTACTTCTTTTAATATGCCGTAAACTTTGATATGGTCATCATTGGAATTAAACGAAGGAGGATTGATCCCATACGTTTTTTTCATCCTTTCGGCCTCAATTGCCGACTTGAGTGTTTGTTTTGCTATTACTTCGTCCATATTTGCGCTACCGGTAAGAATAACCTTGTTAAACTCAAGGATTCTATTTCGTAATATGTTGATTATCGTAGTCTCAGAACCAAAATCTATAACCGCAAATGCATCCTTGTTGAGCTGTTCCATGTTAGGATTGACAAACTTTATATGATCTATATTTACCTTTATATCCCTGTTAAAAAACTTTGCTGTACTGTTTGCCGGAATATCGACAGAGATGGGCTTTAATCCTAATTCGAAGAGAACATCAATATAACTGCTTATAATATTCTTCCTAACCGCTGTTACAAACACCTTTAGCTTGTTTACACCGTTCTCATCCAATTCCTGCAATATCTTATAGTCTATTTTGTGTTCATCTGTATTAATAGGAAGGCTCTTAACAATAGCACTATTAATCATAGAATCAAGATCCTGTCCAAGTTCCTTCTCAACCAAAAGGACACGTGAAATGATACTCGTACCAGACATGACAATCTTGGACTTTTTAACTTTCATTTTGTTTTCTCTTATTATTCTGCTAATCTCGCTGGATACTGCATCGACATTCTTAATTACACCATTCTTGATGCAATTAACAGGCGTAGGAGCTATTCCAAAGTTCTTTATATACACCTCGTTGTTTCTATTGACTGCAACCTCAACAACTTTGATATTCCTAAAGCCTACATCTATGCTTAGGTAATTGTTTTTAAAAAATGGTAAAAGCATATGAGCGACTCCCTTAACCCAAAATAAGCCAATATATAATTTTATTACAACCTTATATTTATACATTACCACATTCTCAAAAAAAAATCAATATATTTGGATTAACTGCCATATATATATTATATTAGCTCTGAGACACTTTTATCACCTAATAAAAACATATTATCAATGCTTTATGCCACATATTGTGTTTATTCTTTTTCCTGAAACAGAATAATTTATATCCCTTCTCCACTCTTTATTTACTCCGGAGAAATTATTTATAAAAACTACTGTCGGCGAGATATTATACATCCGCAATACTTTTGCCTGTATAACCCCATTTCCTTAGCTTCCTGCTGTCCCTGACGGAAACCCGGTCTGTAATCCCTGTAGTAAAAATCCAAACCATACTTCTTTGCAAATTTTTCACCTAACTCTTTAATAAGAAAATGTTTCTGGTACGGACTGACAAGCAATGTGGTTGTAAACGCATCAAAGCCGTTTTCTCTTGCAATACGGGCAGTTTCGCCAAGTCTTGAACTATAGCACATACTGCACCTGTTTTCATCTGTACCCTCAAATTGTTCCCAATCCTGCTGTCGAAAATCATCCATCAGGTTCACTTTAAAACCTCTGATATTTGCAAGCTTTACAGCATTCTCCTTTCTTCTGACAAATTCATCAAAAGGATGAATATTTGGATTCAAAAACAAACCCTCAAAATCTATATCTTCTTCTTTCAGTACTTTAGATGGATAAACGGAACAAGGTCCACAGCACATATGCATAAGCAGTTTCAATTCCATAACCTCCTACACTTACTTTAAAGCAATAAATTTATTCATACCTAAGCCCCAAATGCTCATAGGCAAGCTTTGTTGCAACTCTTCCTCGCGGTGTCTTATTTATAAAACCAAGCTGAAGAAGGTACGGCTCATACACATCCTCTATGGTCTCTGTTTCTTCTCCTACAGTTGCCGCAAGCGTATCTAAGCCCACCGGTCCACCGGCAAATTTATCTATAATGCTCATCAGAAGATTCCTATCCACTCCGTCAAGCCCGATTGGGTCAACTTCAAGGGCATCAAGACTGGTTCGAGCTATTTCTATCGTTATGAATCCATCACCCTTCACCTGTGCAAAATCACGTACCCTCTTTAAAATTCTGTTTGCAATTCGCGGAGTTCCCCGGGAGCGACGTGCAATTTCTTCTGCAGCCATATCTTCAATGCCTATGTTCAAAATACCTGCTGACCTTTGAACTATAAGCTTTAATTCATCCGGTGAATACATCTCAAGTTTGTTTATTACACCAAATCTGTCCCTTAACGGAGATGTCAGAAGCCCTGCCCGTGTAGTTGCACCAATAAGTGTAAACTTTGGCAAATCCAGCCTTATAGATCTCGCACTAGGCCCCTTGCCTATAATAATATCAAGAGCATAGTCCTCCATCGCAGGATATAGAATCTCCTCAACACTCCTATTCAGCCTGTGAATTTCATCAATAAACAAAACATCAAAGTCTCCAAGATTGGTTAAAATGGCAGCCAAATCCCCCGCCTTCTCAATTGCAGGTCCTGAGGTAATCCGTATATTTACACCGAGCTCGGATGCAATAATACTTGCCAGCGTAGTTTTCCCAAGCCCCGGCGGCCCATACAAAAGAACGTGATCTAAAGCTTCTTTTCTTCTCTTTGTAGCCTCAATAAAAACAACAAGATTTTCTTTCACCTTTGTCTGCCCCACATATTCATTAAGCCTTCTCGGCCTAAGGCTTGATTCATCAATATCTTCTTCGTTGAGTTTACAGCCTACAAACCTGTCATCCATTACACAAAAACCTCCATACCAATATCTTTTCATAATACAATCCGTCATTTAAGGTGATCTATCAGTAAATACTATCCTCTTACCAGTCCCTTTAATGCGTTTTTTATTATCGCCTCAAGATCCATATCTTCAGAAAAGACAGAAGAAACCGCTTTATTTGCTTCTAGCGGCGTATATCCCAAGACCATAAGCGCACTCACAGCTTCGGATATTCTTGAGCTTTCCCTATCGACAGACAGTTCTTCAGCTCTTACTTTACCCACAGATACCAGTTGTTCCTTATTTATCTTGTCTTTAAGCTCCAAAATTATCCTCTGCGCCGTTTTATTGCCTATACCCTGTGCTTTTGTAAGGGATTTTACATCATCCGTTATTACCGCCAGACTGAACTTTGAAGGGGCTAATGATGATATTACGGAAACAGCCACTTTAGGCCCCACTCCCGTTACACCTATCAGAAGTTCGAACATTCCCAGTTCTTCCTTTGTTAAAAATCCGTAAAGACTCATAATATCTTCTCTTACATAAAGGTGGGTGTACACCTTTATGTCATCACCTGCCGAACCTGAATTCTCAATTGTAGACATAGCTGTAAGTATTTTGTAGCCTATGCCCCCTGCTTCCACTACAATATAGTCATTATGCCTGTATTCAAGCTTTCCTTTTATATATGCAAGCAAAGTCCTCTTCCTTCCCGCATTTTTTTAATTTATCTAATCTTTATTTAATGACAAACGGTTATATCCAGCCATTCTGTGAGAGTGGGCATGACAAACCGCAACAGCCAGTGCATCTGCAACATCATCCGGTTTCGGTATTTCCGGAAGGTTCAATATTATTTTTATCATTTGTTGTACCTGCGACTTTTCAGCCCTTCCGTAACCAACTACCGACTGCTTCACCTGGAGAGGTGTATATTCAAAAACCTCCACCCCCGATTTCGCTGCGGCAAGTACTGCTACACCTCTGCCATGCCCAACTGTCAGAGCAGTCTTTATATTCTTGTTGAAAAACAGCTCCTCAATGGAAATAGCACTTGGTTTGTACTTGTCAATCAGCATATCCAGCGACTCATAGAGATGTAAAAGCCTTTTCGGAAGTTCTGTTTTACTGTCTGTTGTTATAGCTCCGTAATCAACAGCACTAAACTTGTTTCCCTCATATTTTACTACACCGTAGCCTGTTATTGCAAACCCTGGGTCAATCCCAATTATCAGCATCAGGTTCTTCATCTCCTGTAAACAAATTTTATGAATAAATATATATTTTGTTGCATATTTATACACTCTATTGTATAATATATTTCATATTGCATGGTGCAATTTATATATATTAAAATATATTCTAACACATTTAAGGAGGTATTTATATGAGTCAGAAAGAAAAAGTAATTTTAGCCTATTCGGGCGGTCTGGATACATCAATAATTATACCATGGCTTAAAGAAAATTACGATTATGAAGTAATTGCCATGGCAGCAGATGTCGGTCAAGGTGAAGAGCTTGATCCACTAAATGAGAAAGCTATCAAAACTGGTGCTAGTAAAATATACATTGAAGATCTTAATAAAGAATTTGTAGAAGACTTTATCTTCCCTACTTTAAAGGCTGGAGCCGTTTATGAAGGAAAATATCTTCTTGGAACATCCTTTGCAAGACCCATTATAGCCAAAAGAATGGTAGAAATAGCCCTCAAAGAAGGAGCAACCGCAATTGCCCACGGAGCTACAGGTAAGGGAAACGATCAGGTAAGATTTGAGCTTACAGTAAAAGCTCTTGCCCCTCATCTTAAAATTATAGCCCCTTGGAGAATTTGGGATATAAAGTCGAGAGAAGACGCAATTGAATATGCGGAAGAAAGAAACATCCCAATTCCTGTTACTAAAAAGGACAATTACAGCATGGACAGAAACCTGTGGCACTTGAGCCATGAAGGTTCAGACCTTGAAGACCCATGGAACGAGCCCCAGTACGATAAGATGCTCAAACTTATGGTTTCGCCAGAAAAAGCACCTGACAAACCTGCATATGTTGAAATATACTTTGAAAAAGGTGTGCCCAAAAAGGTTAACGGTGTAGAGTACCCATCGGTTGAACTTCTACAGGTATTAAATAAACTAGGCGGTGAAAACGGAATAGGCATCATTGATATGGTGGAAAACAGGCTTGTCGGCATGAAATCAAGAGGAGTTTATGAAACTCCGGGAGGCACAATTCTGTATGCTGCTCACAGAGAACTTGAACTCCTCTGTCTCGATAGGGATACGCTGCACTATAAGGATCTGGTGGCTCAAAGATTTGCCGAACTGGTTTATTACGGACAATGGTATACTCCATTAAGGGAAGCACTATCGGCTTTTGTGGATGTTACCCAGCAAACAGTTACCGGCACAGTCCGTATGAAGCTTTACAAGGGAAATATAATAAGTGCCGGAACAAAATCCGACTATTCTCTTTACAGTGAAGAACTCTCAACTTTCGGAAGAGATGCCGTATACAACCAGAAGGATGCCGAAGGCTTTATAAATCTCTTCGGACTTCCTATGAAAGTCAACGCTCTAATGAAAGAAAAAAATAACAACAAATAAGGTGGTAGAAATGAAACTTTGGGGTGGCAGGTTTGAAAAAAGCACCGATAAATCGGTTGATGATTTTCATTCATCAATAAGATTTGACAGCAGAATGTACAAGCAGGATATACAAGGAAGTATCGCCCACGCAAAAATGCTTGGAAAATGCGGTATAATTCCCGAAAAGGATTCCAAACTCATACAGGATACTTTAATGTCCATACTTAATGATATTGAAGAAGGCCGCGTACAGTTTGAAATTGATGCTGAGGACATTCACATGAATATAGAAAAAATTCTCATATCAAGAATAGGGGACACCGGCAAAAGGCTTCATACCGGAAGGAGTCGCAATGATCAGGTTGCATTGGACATAAGAATGTACCTCCGGGATGAGGTTGCAAAAATTAAAGAGCTGCTGATATCCCTTGAGCAAACAATCATTGAAATTGCAGAAAAAAATCTTGATACAATACTTCCGGGCTACACCCATTTACAACGGGCACAGCCCATAACCTTTGCCCATCACATGATGGCATACTTTCAAATGTTCAGGCGTGACATGGAAAGATTGAAGGACTGCCTCGGAAGGATTAATGTTATGCCTTTAGGTTCCGGTGCGCTTGCATCCACCACATACCCCCTTGACAGGGATTTTGTTGCAAGCGAATTGGGTTATGACCGAATAACTGAAAATAGCTTGGACGCTGTCAGTGACAGAGACTTTGTTATTGAGCTTTCTTCATGCCTGTCTATAATTATGATGCATCTTAGCAGATTCAGTGAAGAAATAGTCCTTTGGTCATCTCATGAATTTGGTTTTATTGAGCTAGATGACGCTTACAGTACAGGCAGTAGCATTATGCCCCAAAAGAAAAATCCCGATGTGGCAGAACTGGTTAGGGGAAAAACCGGAAGGGTTTACGGCAGTCTTATTTCCATCCTTACTGTAATGAAATCACTGCCACTGGCATATAACAAGGATATGCAGGAGGATAAGGAGTCAATTTTTGATGCAGTGGATACTGTTAAAATGTGTCTGCCTGTGTTTACAAGCATGATCTCCACTATGAAAGTTAAAAAGGAAAACATGTACAGAGCTGCTCAAGGAGGTTTCACCAACGCTACAGATGTAGCAGACTATCTTGTCAAAAAGGGAATACCGTTTCGCAGCGCCCATGAAATTATAGGAAAGATGGTTCTCTACTGCATAGAAAACAACAAATCAATAGACCAGCTTGATATGAGTGAGTTCAAAAATTTCTCAGACCTTATTGCTGATGATGTCTATATGGAAATAAGCCTTGAAAAGTGTATTTCCGGAAGGAACCTTCCTGGTGGACCTGATTCAGGTAGCGTCAAAACATCCATACAGAATGGAAAAACATTTCTATCAGGCTTTTAGTATTTAATAACTCAACTTTCCCACTTATAGTGTTTTGAGGCTCTGGTGCTCACAAGTTAAGGGCAAAAAGTTTACTTTTTGACAGCGGTGAGCAATGCTGCGTTAGCGGCAAAGAGCCCATAATTACTGTGGGAAAGTTGAGTTATTAAAGTGAAATGGTACAAATAAAATCCCGTACTCACAATGTGTACTCAATTTTATTTGTACCATTTTAATCATACTATTCCTTACTGACAGACAATTGCAAACATACATTGTTCTGATTTAAATTCACGTCAAGATACGATACCTTTATACCCTTTTTCCCTAAACTTTTAATTATATCTTTTTTAATCCTTTTGACCATATTGTCGTATGAATTTTTAATCCTACGTCTAAATATCATATTATCATGCACCTCTTAATTTATGATTCATATAATATTGAACGCGATAAAAATTTTGTATCGCGCTTCAATTCCCTTAATTTAATATCACGAAAATCTAATTTTTCAAGTTTTAATCATTTTTCGTGATTCATATTATATGATATATCATTTCCCATGTGCTGCATAATATTTTCCACCACTTGGGTGCATATTTCAAACCTTACCATATTACCCCAAAAGCAAAAAATCCTAGGCTCAGCAATAAAAGCGGGGCAAGGAAGATAGCTCTCGCATCCCCCTTGTCCCACTTAAAAAGCTTAACAATAGCTATTTTTTAGCCTTTTTGTCTAAAGCACGTCCAAAACTATACCACGAGTCTCTAATCTTAAAACGCATTTCTTCATCAAGAATCCTTTCAATAACTTCATTTAATCTTTTTCTCATTTGTATATATTCAATTATATCAAAATCTGTCTTTCCCAATAACTTTTCCATTTCTTCTATCCATTCATGAACATGGTTCGAACCAACAAAATCTTTCGAAGCTTTTTTCTTTAAATGTGAAATAACAAGTTTAACAGCTTTTTTCTTAACGCCCTCATCAGTCTGAACTTTCTTTTTTATTTTGCTGGAATTACTATTGGAACTAACCTTATTCATCGCTAACACTCCCTATAATATCATAATAAAATCAATGTATTGAATGCTATACATAACATTATAATATAGTATAGTTTTTTATGCAAATTAGGATGCATACCCAGAAAAAACCACAAAAATATCACAGCAGAAGACCCTCTAAAAACTTAGTGACCATTAAAGCACTTATTTAGAAATAATGATATGGTTCATAAATATACAAAGACTTGATTTTCCCTTAATAGCAGCTAAAATCAAGTCTTGTAAATCCATGAACGTCTTGTAAATCCATAAACAGTATTTATTGCTTTAAACTTTAGTATACCACAAGTTCTTTTCCCTTAAGTTTATCTTTATCCACATTTTCCTCTTTGCTTTTAGGTACAGTCACAGTATCAGGGTTTCCGTCGCTCACATATTGCTCATCCCTTGTAAGCTGTTTCAACCACCATGCAAGATCAGCATCTACCGGCTTTATTCCCGATGCTCTTACCCTATGGGTCGATAAAGGACTAAAGCTTTTGCTTACAGGAGAAAACGTAGGGTCCCAACCCACCTCAACTATAACCTGATGTTCATAATCCGTACCTTCATAACTGCCTCTTTGGACGTACTGCTGTAAGTCTTTTGAAGGTAAACCGTAAGGTAATGAAAAAATCGTCATTTTATAGCCAGGTATTAACTCTGAAGCCTTCTTCTGGTTCATTCCTATTTCTTTTTGCAGGATATTCGCGTCTTTTGTTTGGGCAAGGTTTATATGTGTATAAGTATGATTGCCAATTTCAAATCCCTTATCTGTAAGATACTTAAGCTTCTGCTCCAGATTACCTTCACCAGTGAAAGTACTGTTTCCAAGGTTTACGAAAAAGGTTCCCTTAAGACCGAAATCAGGATGTTGGGCATTGAATTCTTCCATTATGCCTACTGCTGATTGGCTGTTTGCCGTAAGAACTCCATCCTTTTCTACAAGATTGAACTGCCCCGAAGTACCATCATCAAAAGTAAATACCATGGGTATACAGCCTGCCGGTACTAAAATATTGTTATTATAATAATCGCTCATACTTATAAGCCTGTATCCCTTCTCATATAATTCCGGAAGCAACTGCCTGAAAGCGTCAAAAGTTGTTGTGTACTCTCCGTTGTCATATTTTGAAGGAGTAAAGGACTCAACAAAGTTATGAAACATAACAACCATAATTTTGCCTACTTCGTTGGGTTTAACCGCTTGCACATCTATTGTAGGCGCCGGTGTAGGTAATATTTCCACAGGCTCAGGTGAATTGAGCTGTTCTTCGTTTTGGTCTAAAGTAGAAACCGAAGGTTGCGGATTATTTTCTTCAATCTTTGGACTGCTAGTACAGCCAGAAAACATAACGGACATTACTAAAACAATAGCTGGTAAAGCTCTAAATAGTTTTATCATTTTTATGCACCCCAAACATATTATGTAGTACGGAACCTATACAGAAGAAAAGCCAATAAAGAGCAGCTTTACAATAAAATCCCGCACCCATCATGGGTACTTGATTTCACCTCTTTCATTTCAAGAGGCCTGATACAAGCCGAAATGCGTCTGCCGGAGCTGAACCTCGGCAAGCGAAAACGATATGCTACACTCCCAGCATAATGCTGTGACTTATAAATCCCATATTGATTTAAATATATTGCAATCCAAACGGCATTTTTCTTCTATAATAAATAGGTTCCTTTCTTACATTATACATCACAAACAAAAATAATATCAAATGAAAATTACACCTTGCCTGTATTAATTTATATTTGTCATATATTTATAGAGACATCCCTTTCGGACACACTCTCATACAGATACCACAAACAGAACCTCTTCCGATATGCTTGAAATTTTGATTCATATAATCACTGCAAGCTTTTGCATCAATAAGAGTACTTCTTTCACAACCCTCCGTCCAGTTGTTTCCCGTAAGTGCCATAGCAGGACAACTATCTGCACATATTCTGCACTCTCCGCACTGCTGTTGTAATACTTTTGCTTCCACTGAGCTTAACTCCATATCAGTTAATATGGTTCCCAACCTGACTCTCGGACCGTACTTTGAATTTATAAAAAGTCCGTTCTTACCAATCCAGCCAAGACCAGCCATTACCGCAGCCGTCTTATGCGGAAAAATCCCGCTGTACCTGTCCAATAAATCATTTACTGTTTGAGAAGCTGGCACGGCCAGAGCTTTAAAACCTTTTTCCTGTATAAGGAGCTGTCCCTTAAGCATTATCTGGTCAATCAGTGCATTCACCGTCCTGTAGTGGTGGAAATAAGTATATGTGGGTTTATCCGTTATTTGTTCTATAACAAACTCAGACAGAGCAACGCCTATCGTGATGGCATATTTAAGTCTTTCAAGTGATTCGGGAAGCTTGTTTTCAACATTGGCAAATCCAACAAAGGATGCCCCCCAGTCTATAAGCTTGCTTTTTATATTCTCAGCAAATTCCATAAAAAACACCTCTTTTTTGTAAATATAATAACATGACATACAACATTATAAAATATATATTTTAAACTTTCTTATCGGAAATATGGTATATCATTGTTTACTATGCTATAATACATCTTTAGAAACACTTTAAATATATTAACTAAACTTTT
>CAYPCH010000045.1:16199-25971 GCA_964409165.1 uncultured Oscillospiraceae bacterium
AACTAAACTTTTTGACCTTAACTTGTGGGCAACCATAGCCTCAAAATACTATAAGTGGGAAAGTTGAGATATTAACATATAATCTATGCTTAAGGAGGTAGTTTATGAGTTTAGGTACTAACAAAGAGCTTGCACAGAACAAGCTGATACTTCTTTATATCATTAATGCAGTTAATATGCCGGTAAGTAACCTGCAAATAACCAAACTCATCCTGGAAAATAAATTTATGAACTACTTTTTGTTTCAGCAGTTTTTGAATGAATTATGTGACAACGCATATCTGCTGTCTGAAACTTCAAATGGTAAGGTTTTCTATACAATTACATCCTCAGGAAAGCAGACACTCGAATATTTTACAAGTCACATCCCTGTGGAAATTAAAAACAAAATAGACAGCAATATTTTAAGCATAAAAACGAATATAAGAAATGAAACTTACATAAAGGCTGATTATACTCTTAAAAGCGAAAATGAATTTATTGTATCATGCCAAGTGCGTGAAGATAACTTTTCGCTTATAGATTTAAACATCACTGTAGGCTCTAAAAGTGACGCGCGAACCATCTGCGATAACTGGAAAAAACACGCTCAATCAATATACAGTGAAATAATTGAGAGCCTTCTAAAAAACAGGGAATAGCATTAGAAAACCTTCTCTATTCCCATGTATCCTTTATTAAGGAAGCTCAATTATTTTATTTTCTTTTGACTCCTTGTACAAAACGAATTTATTGCCTATTACTTGCACTATTTCAGCGCCAGTAGCCCTCGCAGCCTCATTGCATAATTCCCTTGAATCCCCGAGTGCATTTTTAAGTGCTGATACCTTTATCAGCTCCCTCGCCTCAAGAGCTTCATTAAACTGCTTAACCATGTTTTTGTTAATTCCACCTTTTCCAACCTGAAATATAGAGTCTATATTATTCGCTAAGCTCCTTAAATAACTCCGCTGTTTACCTGTCAACATGCTTATAATTCTCCTTTACCTTACAATTCCTATTTGTTACCTTACAAACTCAAATTCCAAATCATACATTTTGACCGTATCACCTTCATTTATACCGGCATCTTCTAATGCATCCACTATTCCTTTTCTTTTTATTGACCTCTGGAAATGCTGTAATGATTCGTAATTATTGAAATTGGTTGAAGCGACCAATTTCCAGACCCACTTTCCTTCAACGATATAAATTTCTCCATCTTTATGTATTTTGAAAGGCTCTTCTTCCTCAGCAATATACACCCTCTCTTCTTCCTGTTCATTTACAAGAATTGTATCTGGAATTTCCTTGAGCCTGTCTCCAACATAATAAACAAGTTCCCTTAAGCCTTTACTTGTAGCAGCCGAAACCTCAAACAGCTCATAGCCCTTGGCTTCAACTTCTTGCTTTAACTTTCCAAGGTTACCCTCTGCTCCGGTGACATCCATTTTGTTTGCAACAACAATCTGAGGTCTTTGAGCCAGTACCGGATTATAGTTTTTCAGTTCATCATTTATTATTCTGAAATCTTCAACCGGTTCCCGCCCTTCTGAGCCTGAAACATCAATAACATGTATTAAAAGCTTGGTTCTTTCAATGTGCTTTAAAAACTCATGGCCTAAACCTACCCCTTCATGGGCACCTTCTATTAGTCCGGGAATATCAGCCAACACAAAGCTGTTTCCCTTATCAGGGCTTACAACTCCAAGGTTGGGATCTATTGTTGTAAAGTGATAATTCGCTATTTTAGGCTGTGCTGCAGTAACCATTGATAAAATTGTGGACTTTCCTACATTGGGAAATCCAATCAAACCTACATCTGCCAAAAGTTTGAGTTCTAGCAGTACCCAGCGCTCTTCTCCAGGCTCTCCTGGCTTGGCAAAATTGGGAATCTGTCTTGTAGGTGTGGCAAAATGCTGATTTCCTGCTCCGCCTTTTCCGCCTTTTGCTATAACCGCACTCTGACCCTCCTTAACAAGATCAGCAATAATCATTCCTGTCTTTTCATCCTTTATAAGGGTTCCCGGTGGCACCTTGATAATAAGTGCATTAGCACTCTTACCGGTACAATTGGAACCTCCACCCTTTTGCCCTTCTTCAGCCTTGTACTTTCTTTTATACCTGAAATCCTGCAAGGTATGGAGTCCTTCATCCACTAAAAAGACAACATCTCCTCCTCTTCCGCCGTCTCCGCCGTCCGGACCGCCCTTAGCTATATATTTTTCCCTATGAAACGAAACTGCTCCGTTCCCTCCATTGCCTGCCTTAACAAATATTCTTGCACTGTCAATAAACATCTCTATTCAACTCCACATTACATCAGAATTATAGAATATAGTATAACACACAGATAAAAATAAAATCCCGGTTTAACCGGGATTTTGTTTTTTATTAGGATCATTTCCTGAAAGGAAATCCGGCAAAAAGCTTTGGAACTCAATGACCTGAAGCTTTTTTTGTTAGCCGGTAACAATACTTACCTGTTTTCTATCCTTGCCTAGTCTTGAAAAGCTCACTTTTCCATCAACTAACGCAAACAGTGTATCATCGCTTCCTTTACCGACATTTACACCGGGATGAATCTTGGTTCCTCTTTGCCTTACCAGAATGTTCCCAGCTGTTACAAACTGACCGTCACCTCTCTTAACTCCAAGTCTTTTAGACTCACTGTCACGGCCGTTTCTTGAACTACCAACCCCTTTTTTATGGGCAAATAATTGCAAGTTTATTTTAATCATCGGTTACACCTCCTCATCTAAAACCGATACAAATTTACTATAGGTTAATTCAATCTGCTTAAAACCAACTTCTATTGTATCCATTATAACCTTAACTTTTTCCTTTAGTTCTGGACTAATATCAGTAGGAATTGAACAAACCATGTATCCGTCCTTAATATTATAATTCTTTATACCTGCCAACTCATCAAGGGCATTTATTCCAGTATATGCAACTGTGGACACTGCACAGCATACTAAATCTTTTCCTGCCTCGGCATAACCTGCATGACCCTTAACGGTATACTGCCAGATAAAGCCTTCCTTGTCTCTGGTAACAATAATGTTGATCATTTAAACCATTACCTTACGCATTTATCTTTTCAATCTGCACTTTTGTATATGGCTGTCTGTGTCCTTGTTTTCTTCTGTAGCCTTTTTTAGGCTTGAACTTGAAAACAATTATTTTCTTATCCTTGCCATGGCTCAATATTTTAGCACTTACTGTTGCATCCTTTACAAAAGGAGCACCTATACTGACATCATTTTCCTTTGAAACTGCAACAACTTTATCAAATGTTAAAGAAGCGCCTTCTTCCTGAGCGAGTTTCTCTATGAAAACTACATCGCCTTCTTGAACCTTATATTGCTTTCCGCCTGTTTCAATTATCGCGTACATATTACACCTCCCTGACCCAGTCTCGCCGGCAAAGGTAGCTTACGTGTATTTGATAAAAATACCGAATGCTTTATAATGACCTGCACCGAGCGGCTACCGCAATATTCTAACATACCAGCGTGTCTATGTCAATCTCTTTTATTTTCAGTTCTTCATGTTTAACATCCTGAGATGGTTTAATCACAATCTTTTTATTAAATGCATTTTCTATCCTTGCAAGATTACTGTCATCCTTACCTAATAAAACTTCCGCTACAGACGGATGAACCTCCACTTGGATCGCATTCGCTATCGTTTTTGTAAAATACTTGCTTATTTCTTTCTCAACATTTCTTGCAATTGATTCCGGTGACAAAATTTTACCTGTACCGTCACAATAAGGGCAATCATAAAGCACCGTTGAAGCTAAACCTTCTCTCACCTTTTTTCTGGTCATTTCGATAAGTCCAAGTCCGGTCATATCTACTACAGTTGTTTTTGTACGATCCTTCTTAAGTGAATTCTTAAGGGTTTCTACAACTATTCTTTGATTTTCCGTCTCATGCATATCAATAAAATCAATTATTATTATACCTCCAATATCCCTAAGCCTCAATTGCTTTGCTATTTCTCTTGCCGCTTCGGTATTTGTCCTTAAAACAGTATCCTCAAGATTGTTATTCCCTACATACTTTCCTGTGTTTACATCTATAACAGTTAATGCCTCGGTTCTCTCTATAATAAGATAACCTCCGCATTTGAGCCATACCTTTTTAGCAAGCGCCTTTGATATCATTGAATCAATCTGGTAATTTTCGTACAAGTCAATATTTTTGTTAAAATACTCCACTCTGAGCTTTAAAGCCGGTGAAATCATCTCTACAAGTTCTAAAACCTTATTGTATTCCTGTCTGTCATTTATTACAAACTTGTCGATATTCCATGTGAACATATCCCGAACCGACCTGTATATAATATTCAGATCCATATGAATACATCTTGGAACCGGTCCTCCGCACTCTTTCTGCTTGATCTTCTCCCAAAGCTTAACAAGAAAACCAATGTCATTCTTGAAGTCTTCTTCCCTCTTCCCTTCTGAAACAGTCCTCACTATAAGTCCCATATTTTTGGGCTTTATCTTTTCTGCTATCCTTTTTAGTTTGGCTCTCTCTTCCTCGTCCTCAATTCTCCTTGAAATACCGACATAATCAGCATTTGGAAGTAAAACCAGCTGCCTCCCGGGCAAGGTTATATGGGTTGTCACTCTAGGTCCCTTCGTCCCTATTGGTTCTTTTGTGACCTGAACAGTTATCTCCTGACCCGTCCTCAGAATCTCTTCGATGTTATAACTCTTCACGTCATTGTACATATAATCTTCATCTTCAGAAAACTCTTTTTGTGATATTGCATCACCCACGTACAAAAAAGCGTTTTTTTCGTGACCAATATCCACAAAAGCAGCCTGCATGCCAGGTAGAACACTCGCTACTCTTCCTCTGTAAATATTGCCTACAAGCCTTTGGGTATCATTCCTCTCAATAAAAATTTCAACAAGTTCCTTATCCTCGAGAAGTACAACTCTCTTCTCATTTAGCCCCACATCTACTATTATTTCGCTAACCATTTTACCACCTCATAATGCTAAAAATGAATTATACTTTTAAAGGGTCAAGCAAGCTATTCCCTTTTCCTACAAATAAGCCAGATCGGTGAATCTTTTCAATATCCAGGTCAAATCCAGAAAAATCTTTAATTGCAACAATTAACAGCTCAGGTTTCAAATTAGCTACACTTCCTGCACTCAAAAGCATTGAGAAACAGAATATTTTTGTTTCCATGCTGTCTTGGGCTTCTGTATTAATTTCATAGTATTTATCTAAATAATTAATTAGCCAGTTATTTTTACAAACATCTTCATCAGATAGTAAAGCATCTGTGCCTTTAGAATACATATCCCTTTTAACCTCTTTAACTGACACAGTGTGAATCATCGGACGTATATCCACCTGTTTTACTTTTCCCTTAGACTCCTTCTCAACAAAAATCTGCGTCTTTTTAAGAAGACTGCAAAGCACTTCATTTACTTCATTTATTCCCACATCTATCCTTGCGTTAACCAATATATCATACTGTGCTCCGGTTATTGATGCCATAATATTGGACTTGCTCTTTCTCTCCGCTACATCAACAATTCTTATTCCCTGCGGAAGATGCTTGTTCAGCGTATTCTTCATGTCTTCGGGTGCTACTTCACTGTCCAATTCAAAATCTGCAAACTCACTCTGGCTTGTAACTCCAACAGACAGGGGTAATCCAAAGACCATTTGCGGATGAGGATTAAATCCCTTTGAATAAGCAATTGGTATCCGGGAACGCCTTAATGCTCTTTCAAACAACTTCATCAAGTCGAGGTGAGAAATATATTTTACCTCTTCTCCTCTTTCAAACTTTACTCTAATGTTGCTCAAAGCATATACCTCCCTCAAAAACAGTAGCTCCGCATCCCGAACAGTTTATTCTGCAGTTTGAGGTAATTTCTTCTTTGTAAGCCTTTTCACTTTCCCTCTGCAAAAACTTCTTCGATACGCCTATATCTATATGTTCCCAAGGAAGCATTTCATTATAGTCCCTTTTCCTATTAGCATAAAAGTGAGGTTCTATATCGCATTCAGAAAAAGCTTCCATCCATTTATCAAATTTAAAGTACTCACCCCAGCTATCAAATTTGCAACCTTTGTCAAAGGCTTTTAAAAGTACCTTGCCAAGTCTTCGGTCTCCCCTTGCAAACACTGCTTCCAATAAACTCAGTTCAGGGTCATGCCAGTTGTACTTTATTTGCCTGCTGGTTATTTTTGCTTTTAAAAATTTTTGTTTTTCCGTCAAGACTTCAATACTGTCCTGCGCCTCCCATTGAAAAGGCGTAAAGGGTTTTGGAACAAAAGAAGACGTACTTATTGTTATGCTAAGACCTTTGCCTCTTCTATCCTTCGGAACGCTCATATAAGCATTTACAACTTTACGACCCAACTCTGCTATACCTTCAATATCTTGATAAGTTTCGGTTGGCAGACCTAGCATAAAGTAAAGCTTGACTCCGCTCCATCCTCCGCTAAATGCAGTTGTAACAGAATTAAGAAGATCCTCCTCAGTCACACCTTTGTTAATTACATCCCTCAGTCTCTGGCTTCCAGCTTCAGGAGCAAAGGTTAATCCGCTCTTTCTTACCTTTTGAGCCTTCTCCATAAGGTCTAATGAAAATGAGTCTATACGGAGCGAGGGAAGAGAAAGATTAACCTTTCTCGGTTCCATTTCACTGATCAATCCCTCTGTCAGTTCCTTTAATGATGTATAATCACTGGTACTCAACGATGTGAGAGAAATTTCTTCATATCCTGTGCTATTTTCCAGTTTTCTGGCAAGCTCAAGTAGCCTCTCCGGTGTTCTTTCCCTTACAGGCCTATAAATAAAACCTGCTTGGCAAAATCTGCAACCTCTTACACAGCCACGAAACAGCTCAAGCATTATCCTGTCATGAACAATACCAGTGTATGGAACAATTATATTATCAGGAAAAAAAACCTTATCCAGTTCTTTAATAATCCTTTTTCCGATTCTTCCGGGTATACCTTCAGTATTAGGTATTATGTTATCTATAGTACCGTCCTTTTTGTAGTTAATATCATAAAAACGAGGGACGTATACTCCTTCAATTGATGCTAACGATTTCAAAAACTGCTCTCTTGATCCGGATTCATTTTTCCACTTGGCATAAACATCCATTACTTCATTTATAACTTCTTCTCCTTCACCAATTATGAAAAAATCTATAAAATCTGCCAATGGCTCAGGATTATATGCACAAGGGCCACCTGCACATACAAAAGGATGCTTTTCATTTCTTTCCTCGCTTAAAACAGGAATACCTGCAAGATCAAGCATGTTTATTATATTTGTGTAACTCATTTCATACTGAAGGGTAAAACCTACAAGGTCAAAATCCTTCACAGGTTGATGGGATTCAAGAGCAAAAAGAGGTATACCCCTTTCCCTCATTTTGTTCTCCATGTCAACCCATGGAGCAAAAACCCTCTCACAATATGTATCCTCCCTCTCATTTAAAAGGTGATACAGTATTTTCATTCCAAGATGGGACATACCAATTTCGTAAACATCGGGAAAGCAAAATGCAAACCTTATGTCTATTCGCTCAAGGTCTTTATGAACGCTGTTCCACTCATTCCCGATATATCTTGATGGCTTTTCTACTTTTTGTAGTATTCTATCACTTATGTGAATATTCAACTAAAACCTCCGTTATAGAAATTATATATACATATAATAATAACTAATTATATACTTTTTATCAACACCCAGTGCTTTGTAATATTTCACATAACAACAATCAGATACACTATTGCAGCTACAAAGGATATTATTCCCAATAATATTATTGATATACTGTACCTGTCACTTTTTCTTTTTTTTCGTGTTGAATTAATTATAAACGCACAAGCACAAATATAAAACAGCAGTATTGTAAGATATACAGCCTTCCGTAGAAGGTCATGGTTCCACGTCTCTCTTACATGTACATCAAATATTCTATCAAAAAAAGTCTCAATTTTAGGTTTGGCATAGGACACAACAAGAAGTATAAATAAAGCTAATCCCCATACAATAAATTTGAAATAACCTATGAACCTGACCCATATATCAGGCCCTTTTCTTCTTTCAGTTGTGTTTTCATTTTCATTGTACATGCCGTGTCCTCCCGTAAAACAGTGTTATACCATTCTATAGAAGCCTATTTGGGACATTATTAATTGAGCTCTATCTTGCTTTCAATAGGAACAATCTGTACCCAAGTCTGTCCGGGATTCAGTCTGATTTCATTATCCTCAAGATCTGTATACACCGTCTTTTCAGTCCTGGACTTTTTGGACCACTTTATTTTTATGTATTTCCCATCTGTTATAAAAAAGCCTTCACCGTTTCCAGCAGTGTTAAGGTCCTGTCTTCCGTATTCGTCACCTTTTATTGTAAAATTCCGAACCTTTTGAATTATTATGTTTTTTGCGGTAAGCTGGTTTTCAGAAACCCTTTCCATATGAGGTTCGCCTTGTCTTATTCTAAGATAAAGCTTACTTTTGGCATCATATTCAAATCCACATGTATATCCAGTTGAATATCTTAAGCTTATTTTTTCTACATTGCTGCCTGTAGCCAGTTCCACATCGTTTTCATTGTACTTAAAAACCAGTTCCTTTTCTGTTGTTGTCCGGTACTTGGCTTTCTCCACAAAAGCTTTAACTTTTTCCATTGAAGTATACGAATCCTGCCAGTTTCCCCTATCCTTCGTCAGATCCCAAAATACCTCTCCTCCATAACCAACACCGTTTATATTGTTAATCTTAAATTTGGATATATCGTTTATAGCCATTGGACTCCACCCGAAATGCACATATATCGCATCATGCTCCATCGTGTAATCAAGAAAATAATGTCTTGAACTCCTTACAGGTCCTATCATTGTGGGCTCCATCTCCCAGAAAATCGGCATAATCCTTGTTACCCCACCCTCAACTATTACTTCATAAATAATCTGAGCAAGGTGCAATCCTCCTTGGGGAAGAGGTATTTTACCCTGGTTGTCTATCATTACAGCATAGGGTCTTATTCCTTCTATTGGGAACAAAAATTCGTCCTGCTTTTCTTTCTCTGGCTCAGGACTTTCAATCACTTGCGGTGTAGCTTCGGAATTGATATTATCTTCGGGAACCTCTCCACCATCAGGTGCCAAAGCCCCAGGTACAGACGTGGCAGTTATTTCGGAAACCTGATCGTCCGAACTCACACTACTACTTTCGCTACAAGCTGAAGATATAAACAGCACTGTGAATATTGATAAAAACAATACTATCCTGCTTAAAAACATACCTCTATGCATTCTTGTTTCCCCCACGGTTTATTAATTATAAACTCAACTTTCCCACCTATAGTATTTTGAGGCTATGGTTGCTCACAAGTTAAGGTCAAAAAGTTTACTTTTTGACCGCGGTGAGCAATGCTACGTTAGCGGCAAAGAGCCCATAAATACTGTGGGAAAGTTAAGTTATAAATTATATTTCTATAATAAATCAGAAAAATCCTCTTAGTTTTAAGATATTTCACTCAACCCTTAAAATTGGTTATACATAAAATTAAGGCTTAAGTAAGGATTCTTCCTCACTTAAGCCTTAATTACCGAGTTTAGTTTTCTTCAAATTCGTATTCTTCTTCCATTCTCACTTTAAACTGCTCAAAAACCGCATCAAGTTCCTCGTCATTTTCCACACTCACAAAGCTGTCTTCACCGTCAGCACCATGTTCAATCTTAAGTATTACAACCTCTTCCATATCTTCTTCCTCTTCTTCT
>CAYPCH010000046.1:0-25761 GCA_964409165.1 uncultured Oscillospiraceae bacterium
AAAGGGAACAAGACTTGCAACATATGCCGCAAGATGTATAGAAAACGAAATATTGATGCAAATTAGATCAACTAAAAAATTTCAGAGCGAAGTCTCTCTACAGGACCCAATAGGAGTTGACCGAGAAGGGAACGAAATAGCACTTATTGATGTCATTGGTAATGAAACAGAGTCTGTCGTTGACGAGGTCGAACTGAAAATGCAGGTTAAACGCTTATATAATAAAATGAAAGCAGTATTGAAAAAAAGGGAAAAAGTGGTCCTCGAACTAAGATACGGCCTTTTAAACGGGTCAAGCAAAACGCAAAGAGAAATCGCTAAAATGCTTGGCATTTCAAGATCCTATGTATCAAGAATCGAAAAAAAGGCCATCAAAAAACTTGGAAAAGAACTTAAATCCGAAGGTTGTTAACAAAAAACTTCGGGACATCAAATCCCTCGCTTTTTGCCGGATTTCCTTTCAAGAAATTGCCCTAAAAATAAAATTTCGCACCCATTAGGGTACGAAATTTTATTTAGTGGATTTTACTCAAAGAGACTTATATTATTTGATTTTAAAAACTCGTTTATTTAACTCTTGTAGCTGCCATTATATCTCCATAAGCCCAATGGTTTATATCTACATCTGCAAATCGGCTTTCAACTCCATTTAGCGGTTTGATGCCTATTATCCTGTTTATAAGAGTAACACATTCAGAGCGTTTTATATGCCAATCCGGTTTGAAGGTTCCATCTGGATATCCCTTAATATATCCTTTGGATATAAGCCTGTTCATATAACTCTGTGCCCAGTGCCCTGTAACATCTGATAAATTGTTGCTGTTTATGGTATCAGTTGTTTTAATATCCATAAAGTTACACATTACTACTGAAAGTTCAGCTCTTGAAATATATCTGTCTGGTCTATAGGTATTATCCTCGTAGCCTTTGAAATACCCCTTCCTTACTGCATGAGATATTGCCCAGCTTGCCCAATGCTCTTTTGTTACATCACCAAATTCTGTATCAATCAAAGCATATTGTGAAAAACCGTCCAGATTTGCAAGTATAACGGCCAACTCAGCTCTGGTTATGCTTTGCTCAGGCCTGAAGGTGTTATCCTCATATCCCTTCATGTAAGCATTCAGTTCACCTATCTCTATTGCAGGTACATCAGATGGTTCCGGCTCAACAACTACCGGCACATATGTTGGTGTTGAAGTTAGAGTCGGCGTTGGTGTCTCAGTCAGCAGTGGTGTTGATGTTGGTGTTGCTTCCGGTGCAACGCCAACACCGGATGAACCTCCCGGTGACTTCCCTGATGAATTGCCCGGCTTCGATGTACTTTCAGGTTTTTTAGTTGGTGTCGGTGTTGTTGCTTCTGTTGGTGCAGGTGTCACAGTCACTATTGGAGTTACTGCTGGTGTGGGTGCTGGTTCATCTGTTGTTTCTGCTGTTGGCTCTGGTATTGTAGGTATGGGAGTTGTTCCCTGCGTAGGTTCGGGCGTAGGTTTCGGCGTTACTTCCGGTGTCACTGTCGGAGTCGGTTCCGGCGTCTTTGTCGGTGAAGGAGTTTCCAGTTGGAATTCAGCTGGTCTGATAACTGTAAAATCGACGTTGTTTAAATAACTCGATTCGCCCTGTGGAACTTCAACTTTCGCATATAATCTTGCCCTATCCGATATCATTTGATTGTTAACTTCAAAATCCAGTACTACAGTTTTTTCCTCCAAGGGTCTCAAATTATTTATCTCTTTTGTATTTACAATGTTCTCAAACTCCTTATCTGTTGAAATATAGACTTTAGCTGTCTCAATACTGCTATAACCTGCATTTTTTACATCAACATAAGCGTAGCCTGCATTCTCAGGGTATATTTCATTATCTACTCCTGTGATTTCTGCATCAGTATAGCTTATTGATAACTCAGTGGTATTATTATCAGGATTGCTGTCATTGGCAGTTTCGGCAACCACTCTGAGATTAGTTCCTTGACAATTCTTAGGAACAGTCCAATTAAACTCTGACAATACAGTATTTCCATGACTAAGGGTAACTTCAGGCATATCCCTAGAATCGATCAACTTATCTCCATCATACAAAGACACCTTTATTCCCCTTACCGTCAGATCTCCTATGTTTTTAACTGCTGCCACAACAGTTGTCTGCTCTCCCGGAAGAGGCATACTATCACTAAAATACAATCCACCATCCGGAACAGCAATATCATATCTTCGGGTATAAACAGTTGAGGTCAATGAAGTACCATCCTTGTAATAAGCATTCTTTTCCTCATCAAGTCCATATACAGTTTTATTGTACACCGCCATAATTTTATCATCAAATCCTGCAACTGATACATATTTCGGTACTTCCATGGAGTTGAATTCAACCTCAATCCCCTGCGTCCAGGTTGATGTTTCCTCTTCAAACGTACTGATAAAAAGTCTGTGTTCTCCGGCTAAAGGCTTTGTCCATGCCAGTACAACACCTTCATCAGTGTTTGTAGCGCTAAGTTCGGTAATATCTTCTGCCTGGGTTGAGTTGATTATAATTTGTGCTCCATACAGTCTTTCCAATGATACCATGTATATCTTTTCGTCATTTTGCCAGAATACTGTAGGCTCATCATTCTCCAACGCAATTACAGGGTGCTTGTCTTCATACATATTGTCAAGCAACTCTACCGGTCTAGACCAGTTCATACCGTCAAATCCGGTATAATACAGTTTGTATGTACCATCTTCCGAATGTGCATTTGTGACAAATACATAGTACGCTTTGCCATTATGTAAGAACAAATCACTTTCAAAAACATTAGCCGAACCGGTTATAAACGCTTCAGGTTCACTCCATCCATTACCGTCATTGTATACATAATATACATCATCAGACTTCACAGCGTCACCTGTTACAAGCTTATCCTTGTTATTAACCCAGGTTGCCATTGCCTTTCCTTCTTTTGCCGCAATTTTCGGAAGCTTGTTTAAACCTTCTGTTTTTTCAGATAAAACACTCTCCCATTTCTTTGAATCTGAATCATATCTGGCTATATCAATTCCCATTTTTGCCATAACATTTTGTGTTATATCATCTTCTGTCAAGAAGGATGTTTCGCCCATTTCTTCCGTCATATCAAGCCATGCCGCATATATGTTTTCACCATCAACCGAAATATCCGGGAATGCATCCCCTGTACCGTCATCATCAATTTGCAACGGCTCTGACCATTTTCCACCTTTATATATTGAGTAGTGTACAGAAGTCCTGTTGTTATCAGTCCTCTTTGCATCATCACCTATGAACACCATTATCAAATCACCGTATTCATTGGCTAAAGAGGCTATTTCTGCATCCGAATGAGGGTATGAATACTTCATTATTTCATCCTTGCCCACCCACTCCTGTTTCTCCAGATAGTCACGTGGCGCACTGGTAAACTCCTGTTCTTCACCATCAACAGGTTCTGCTGCAAACATCTTTAATGTGTCACCTATATAAGCCATAGGCTCCAATACCTCTCCGTTTCCTTCATATATTGTCCATGTCTCTTCTCCAAGAGTTTTCTCCTCCGAGAAAAACCACAGGTATCCGTAGTCTACCCCATAAGATAAGGTAAGCAACGTCCTCCATGTCGGAATATTTACATCCAGTTCTCCCTTTACAAAAAAGTCCCCCGAAAGCAAACCATATCCAACACTTGCACCGATAGCTCCCTTTAAAGACATAAATATATTTGCCTGTATTTCAGCCACAAGGTCATCGAGACTATTAAAATTTGAAACATCTGGCACACTTATATTTACAATAAACTGAACTCCGCCTTCTATTTCCACATAGGCATACCCGGAAAGCAAAACTCCCCCGAAAGCACCATCAATTGGCACAGTATAGCGGAATTGGACTTTTATACTTACTCCAGCTTCCAGATGCATATCCATAGATTCCAATTCCCATCTTAATGTTCTGTCATTATAAACAATAACCGCTGTATAGTATACTTTTCCGTTTGCTCCTATATTAATGGTTCTTTTATCACTTGAACCGTCCTCATACTCCCACTTCATAAGATCTCCCAGAACTTCGCCTTCCACACCATTTTTGTTAGTAATAGTAGCTTTGGCATTGTTAAAATCATATTCAACATCCAAATCAATTTCCACATCAACCGGTATGAGTTTTGTTGTATTGAATATTCCACTTTCGTTAGGAAATGGTTTTGGTGAGTTAGCTCCAGTGAGGGCATTGAAAAATTTGTTGGCATTATTAATACCTGTTATTTTAGGATTAAAAACACTAGTTGGTGAAAGAGTATGGTCATATATCCAGTCAACAGTATTCAAGAAAGTCAGTTCCCGTGCCTTAACCAGTTTAGAGTCAACATAGTCGGATATAAACTCTCCATAATCTCCGGTAGTTTTAACCGCAAACTCCAGTCTGTCTCCGGGAGACATCTTTCCTTTTAAATCCAGCACAGAAATCATATTATTTCTCGATGATCCCGAATGCTTCATATTTCCGTATCTGCTAACTATTCTATACAGATATTCCGTAACCTCTCCTGCTCCTTTTAAATCAGTATCTATTCTAAATTCGGTAGAATAGCCGATGAGGTTTTCAGGAACAATAGAGCTTCTTGGTTTGCTACTGTCCGAACACCATGAAACAACCCTTGTTACTTCAGGTACTTTACTCAAATGTATTATTACATAACTTCCATCTCTCAGCTCTCTATTAATCACCTTATCCGGAAAACCTTCAGCCTTAACAGTTATACTATCCCTATCCAGCATAATATCCTCAAAATGAAATCTGCCGGTGGAATCTGTAATACAAGTATGGGAATCAATGATTACAGAAGCTCCAACAACTGGTTTTAACTCGTCTTTGTTCCATACCCATCCTGATATGGAGCCGAAATCCTCACTTGACAAAAGATTCTGATCCAATATCCGAACTTTCTGCTCATCGGATATGTTCATATCGGATGTAACCTTTATGTTGAAGTAACTCGTACCAGTGTCATTTACAGTTACTCCATCAATACTTCCGCCCCTATAAATATATTCTCCGTTATCATCTGTAGTTATTTCCTGCAATACATCAAACAGACCGTCATCTATAGTTAGTTTGCAAGCTTCCTTTACTATTACATCTTTTGAAATACCCCTGCCTGTTTTTATAAGAAGATCAGGCATTACATCATTTTCACCGGAACGGCGTTTGACCAGATCCAGCAAATCGCGTTCATATTCTCTGCCCGTATCCGGGTCTATAACGAATATATTAGGCTTAACTCTTCCAAAGGTACCATATTCCACAGACCTTATTTCTATAGGAATATTCATTCCTCCCAAAGCTTTGGCAGTATACTCTTTAAGATATAGGCGAACATCATTGTTATCCCCAAACTTTTCAGGTTCAACTGAAAACTCGGACCACAGTATTTCCCCTGACTTTATAACCTCAAAGGAGGTATTAATCAAATGCATATCTCTCGATGTCTTATAGCTTCTTAAATGCTTCGAATCCTGCATATTTATCCTCGGTCTGTTCAAATCCGAACTTTTTGCATTTTCAAACCCTACTCTGTAGAGCAGAACATCATTGGAATACTTCTTATCTTCCACCTCGATAATTAGTTTAAGCCCTGAACTTCCTTCCACCATAACAGGTTCTTTTGATTCAAATCTTGCAGAAATCTCTTCGTTGAATGACTCAAGTAATCCGCTGAAATCAGCAGATATGTTATAGCTTCCTGCTTTATCGCCTCGGACTATCCAGTTTAAACACTTATTCTCATTGGCGGATAATGTACCTATTTCAATCCTTTCCCTATTTCCACCTACTACTGTAAGACCATTAGGCGTATTCAAGTTTACAACACAGTTTTGTATATCATAATCTCCTTGGGTATTCAGAAGCTGAAGCTTTACATCAAAGAAATCCTTGAGCCATGTTACAGAACCCGGTACATCCAACAATACCGTCACCGGAGCCCTGCTTCCGGGAGAATTTTGACGTGGAACACTCCCTACATATACCGTCCTGTTACCAACTGTATATCCACTGACACGTGGAATAGTTGATGTGCGTGATGCAGGAGATATGTGGGAGATTGTATAAGGCTTGTTATCATAAACAAGATTAATCTCATACCTGAAAACATTTTGATTTCCAGGTGCTGTAACATCAATACCCGCATTCTTTATTTCCTCAAGAGTCATCTTTGTAGCAGTAAGGCTTCCTACAACCAGCTGAGACTCTCTTAAAATAAGCTTCAAATTATTTATCTTGTCCGTTTCAACCAAGACCTCTTCCTGAGAAGGAGAGTATCCCTCTTTGAAGGAGCCTATTTTGTAGGTTCCAGGCTCCAATTTCAGTGATATATTTCCATTATGATCCGTTGTCTTTTTGTATTGGTTTTCCTCACCGAGATTTATGTAGACATCTGTATATGGAAGCCTCTTACCGTTATTGTCTTCAATGGACACACTCACTGTGCCGGCAGTACCTTTTTTAATTATGGTTATAAGCCTGGTAGCCTGGCTTTCATTTCCTGATGAGTCTATAACCTTAAGTGTTACAGTGTATGTGCCCTCTTTACTGTAAGAATGGTTAATACCTACTCCCGAAAGCACCGTACCGTCTCCTAAATCCCATTCATAACCTTCTATTTTCACATTATCATAAGATGATGCTGCATCAAAATCTATAATTGTATCAATTTCAGCAGATGATATGCAGTTTATAACGGCCTGCGGCAATACGTCATCTATATCAAGAGGAGATATTGCTTTGCTCTCTGACGAGGATGAATTGCCCAATCGGTCTATGGCGACCACCTTATATATATACTGATATGATGGATCCAGATTGCTGTCAATTGTCATTAGAATGGACTTTGGAAACTCCCCGACAACAGTATAAAATTCAGATCCAAGAGTTCTGCGGTAAACCTTATAACTCTCTATATCCTCATCATCACATGACCATGATACTTTTATTTCCATGTTTTGAGCCGTCACATAAACAACAGGGCTTTCGGGTGGTACATTGTCAATTGTATATTCCCTGTACTCATACTCTCCTACATTCCCTTTCGCATCAACTGCATTGACCCTAACCTTCAGTATCGTACCAGCCTCAAGCAGTGATGTATCCAATTCAGCAGTAAAACCATCTTCTGAATATATTGTGTTCACAGTTTTCAAATCCGTCCAGAATTCAGCATCAACACTGTATTGAGCTATAATTCTCGATAGTCTTACGTCATCCCATGCGGTTACAGCTAATGATAATTTATTTCCAATAACTGCACTATTCTGAGGATAAACACTAGTTACTTCAGGCAACACCTCATCATTCAAATCCTCAATGCTTAGCATCAGTGCCTGCACAGGATCACTGAATTCACCTGTATTTCCTGCAATATCATTGCAGGAAACTTTATAATAATATACCGTGCCAGCTTTTACATTCCTATCTATAAAGTTCAGTGTACTTATATTTAATGCAACAGTCTGGTATTCCCCGTCAATACTTTCTGAACGAAGCACTGTAAAACCTTTAATATACGGCTCAGAATTTATAGGCCATTTAAGTTCAATATAGTCTATCGTACTTGATACCGACACATCCTTTACCTTTTCAGGGGCGGTTCTGTCTATTATATATTGATTTGATAAAGCTCCAACCGAACTCTTGTTTCCGGCAGCATCTGTTGCAACAGCCCTTATATAGTATTCTCCCTCCCGGATAGTTGAAACCTCAAGGTTATAAGCCCATGCATACATTTTACTGGTATAGGTTAAAGTATAATCTGTTATATCTGCCCAGTTTATGCTATCGAGCGAACCTTGCAAAGTGATGTTTTTCACTGCAACATCGTCTTCAACTGTAATAACCAAAGGTATGGTATCCGCATAACAAGAAGGAGCGGGTTTTATTGATTTAATTACCGGAGCAACAGTATCTTCCTCCGTCTGTATATGTATTACCTGCGAAAAGTCTTCGTCGGTGCAGCCGTCACGGTCTGTCACCGTATATTTTACAATGTAATCACCGCTCTCAATGTATTCGAGTCTCCATATTGTATTGAAAACAAGACCCTGGGGAGTAATGGCATATGACCCAACTACAGCTATTGCAGTCCATGTTTCACCCTTATCCTTTGAGTAAGCAAACGATACCTGAACATCCCTGTTTAAAATATCTTCTGCAACAGCCTTCAGTACCAATGTCTTCGCATTTGATGCTACAATATCATAACTTCCTTCATAAGCGTCTTTTATTGACGGATTAGAAGTGCTGCCGCTAACAATAATGCTTGACTTGGAGTAATTCATCGAGGCATCAAATGCTTTTACACTGTAGCTGTATTCCGTTGATTCATTCAATCTCGTATCTGTAAATTCCGTCGTGTATGAAGTTCCAACTTTGTTTCCATTTCTGTAAACCTCATAGCCTGAAACATATACGTTGTCAGTTGCTGCATCCCATGAAAGAGTTATACTTTTTCCTGCCCGGAAACTAACCTTTAAATTCTGAGGTTCGCTAGGTGCTACAGTATCTCCTACCGTCACAACTATTTCAACCAGTTCGGATTTATTTCCCGCAATATCGGTTGCCTGCACCTGGTAAATATATGTTTTTCCTTGTATAAGACCCAATGCAAGGTATTCAGTACCTAAGTATTGGCTTTCTATAAGCTTTCCATCTCTCGAAATGGTATAGCTGCATGTATTGTTATCCATTACATCCCAAGATATTCTCACAGAGTTGGTACTCTGGGCTACTGTGGTATAATTTATCAATACAGGCGCTACTGTATCAATTCTAGTGTAATACCTAGTGCTGCTATATCCCTTTGAATCTAAAGCATAAATAAGGTAATAACCGTCTTTTACATTACTAAGCATGCCCTCAAAATTACCTTTGCCATTTGCAAGAGCAGTAACAGTTAACGGCACCCCTGTCACATAAGAACCGTTTCCCTTGAGCTGATACATAAGTATTGTAACATTACTGTCTGCTGTTGCATTACTGCCCGAAATTGTAATACTATTTTTAGAATAGACCGAATCCAAAGGATTAATTTTTATTGTATTCACAGGTTTTTCAATAACGGGCATTTCCTTTAAAACAACTGTTTCAGAGCCAGTTATATTTCCCGCCTCATCCACCGTGTAAAAGTCAATGCCATACAAGGTTGCTGCCATGTTTCCGGGTATTAAAGCAGAAAAAACATCAGTATCTCCTTCCCTTTCAAGCTTCAACTGTTGCCGCTGCACATTCTTCGGCCATTGAGCCATTGGGCTGTATACTTGGGAAACCCCCATAGCCATAACAACTGCACCTTCAAAGTAAAGCACTGCCCACATGGAATCAGGGTTGCCTTTTGCATTTGCGGATACTATAAGATCGTCATAATATGTCTTATTTGCTTCTGGCGAAATAACAGAAATTGCATGTTCATATTCCTGCAAATAGGCTTTAAAAGTTACTATTTCACTCTCATTCCCATAATCATCAGAAAATTGAAAATAAAGTACTTTTTCCTTTAAAGGATTTGAAAACTCATACTCAATACTATTTTTTACAGTCGTATAATCCTTTTCCTTAAGCTCTTCAATGTTTTCAGAGTAACGCATCGTGTTATAGTACATGGTTCTTATAACTAATTCTACGTTATTAGTTGAAATCACAGCATTTTTATTTCCCGAATCAACCCACTCTTTTGCAAGAATTGAAGGTCTCAGCTTAAGCGAACTCTGATAATAAAAGTATACCGCTCCTATTACCCTCCCATTTTGCTTGACAGCAACACTGTAATTACCGATAGGCAAACCATCCATATTGTCGTTATTGAGCTCTAAAATGTTTTCTCCTGTTCTTTTTATAAGCGGAATGTTCTCTTTAACCCTGACTGCCTCCGCCACGTCCGAAATATCTGCAGTGTATGATGCTTCATCACTGAAATTCCTTCCGTAGATAAGATATGGAACTCCACTTTCTACATAATTAGCATAAGGCTCTGAACTCCGCATTGAAACTGTATAATTCACAGAGCTTTTCAGAACGCCGTCAGAACTGTACATTCTGAACACATAATCCTTATAACTTAAGGGCTTATCCAATTTCAAATCCATATACTTAATATTGCCTGAACCATTCCTTTCACTGCCGTCTACAATGCTTGAGCCAATAATATTATCCAGATTATCCTTTATATCAAAAGTAAATCCCTCAGTTATTCTGCAGGAGGATAACCCTATAGTTATGAACTCACTATCATATACGGCCTTCTGCACTGTAAAACTAGCTACTTCATAAGATTCAATTGTTTTTATTTTTTTATCCAAGCTGTATTTAGTTTCACCTGTACTTAAATACAATTCATATACTCTGTCGATAGGAAAACTGGATATATCTGTTTTTATTGAAATATCCTTATACCTATCATCATAATGGACATCTGAAGTAACAAAGGAACCAACCTCAATTTCTTCTTTTGTTTCAGTATCAACCATAAGAAGTGTTAAAGGCTCGGAATTGTTTCTTACCCAGTTTAAGCTCAGTTCCAAAGGCTCTTTTACCGATAAATCATACGTAACATTTGTGCCTGTAGGGCTTTCACTAGATGAATAAGAACAATAATGCTCAAGCTCGCAATCCCAGTTTAAAATCTGCTCGACCGAGTTGTAAAAATATTCATAATTGTTACCGTTTATCCTAATATAGTATTTCGTATCCTCCTTTAACGCTTTTGTTACATTCATTGTACCCTTGAGCATTATTTGACTGATGCTGTACCCAGGGTTGGAATTATATAAAGAGGCATTTTTTATAATGGTATCTTTATCAATGCTTCCGTATACTTCATTATCTGCAACCAATTCAATGTCCAGATTTTGGTTATCCATACCCATAATTCCATTTTCTATTTCATACCCGGTTATGGTAAACTCAAATTCCCCACCAGCTTGTGGCAATACAGGAGGATAAAAAATAATAGATTTATCAATATCCGCATTATATGATGAATCTGGCATATAAAAGCCAATACTTGAGGTGTACTCCTCATTGTTTGCGCTAGGTCTTTTATATGTGAATTCAATTTCATATGAACCGTCAGGCGTCAGTATAGGCATTTCACTTTTCTCAGGGAAATCCAATATGAAAGTACTTTGTTCATTTGGTTTTATTTTCTTTATATGTGAAAGAGGAATTCTCAAGCTGTCGTTATTCCTGTATAGAACAGCATCATACTCCAATTCTGTGTTGCATTCATACGTAGATACACTTATAATTGAGTCTTCATTATCCAATACTTTCACTGCCCTAAGACTCAAATAATCTGAAGAGAAAGAAGGTTGCAAATTAACCTCTTGCACATTTGCATAAAATGTTTTGGGATAGCTGATTTTCAAGGAGTATAGTTCTCCGGCTTTCAACTTCCTATTTAGCTTCAAATTATACCGGATCTGTGAAAAATCAGCTCCTGAATATTCGTATGCATAATCCATCTGTGTTGTCATAACGCTTCCTGATAAGTCCACCAAATCGACTTTAATGTCATCAGGATTTGCAGTTCTTAAATTACCGAAAGTGGCATAAATAATTAAATTAGTGCTTGATTCATAAATTGAGTTATATGAAATACCATCAAGTATCAAACTATCTACAGGAACCAATTTAGCTGAGGTTTCATACTCTGATACTCCTGTAACAAGCCTAATATCATAATTTTTATCAATTTTTAAATTTCCATTAAAACTCATATCTGAAACTTCTGAATAGTAAAGTGTCCTAGAGAAAATCCCGGATTTATATTCATGATAAGTGGTTGTATAATAATTAAAATAAGAACTATAGTTAATATGGGTGTTATAAATACGTTTGACACTGCTTGTCCCCATTATTTTATCACCGTCGAGCAGTATAAACTTTCCCTTGTCGATGTTTACATCATTGAAAAATACTCTTGAACCCATGTAAGAGCTATAAGACGTACTATTTACAGGTACATGCACAATAACAGGATTGCCTATCTTCACATCAGCTTCACATGTATCTGCAACTATATTCCCAAGTGTATCCTTACAGGTTATTTTTACAGTATATTCACCATAATCAACACGCTTGCTGAATTCGCATATGAATTGGAGCATGTTGTCATTTGGTATGCCTGTTGCCCCTCTTATGTATCCCTGCGGAATTTCTTCTATTTTATCAATTAGTACTCCATCCTGTAACAGCTCCGCTTCAATAAGTATATCTCTGTCTAAAACATCGAACAAGATATCTGCCGGAGCCTCCGGAACACTGACAACCACCGAGGCATTGTCTTCCTCTGTATATGTGTTGTCAACAATTATATAATTGAGAACAGTATCAACCGGTTGGTACCGTGTCACTGAAAACTCTGTGGAAGACTCCAAACTTACAGAAGAAAGGCTTATTTCATACTGTTGCCCCTCATAAAGCTTGCAGGCCATTGAACTGCTAATTTCCGGATATGTTCGATTATATCCCAAAGAAATGTTGTTCTCGCTGTCATACACCGATATGTAAGGAATATTCAAACCTGATGCGTTTATAACATAGCAGTCAGTTACTTCCGGTGTGAATGAGAACATAAAATAGGAACTTTTTTCTTCGCTGTCCTCACCATTAAGAAGCTTAACTTCATTTTCTTTTACAAAGGAAGTATCATCGGGAGAGTCTACTGAGAGAGGACTATAAGATGCGTTATTCCTTATGCCATTAATATCTGTTTTCTCTGAAATGTCGTTTCTGCCGGGACGTTTTAAAATGCGAGAAGTCGCTTCAGCCGGTTCCTTATGAGGCAAAGGGTTATTTTCTGCCTCTTCACTTACCAAGGGTAATACCAATTCGCTTCCCTCACCCTGATACAATTCACTTCTTTCACCCTGATACTCTTCCTGTATCGGCATACTGTCTGCCCATACTCTTTGAACCGTTAAAGACATATTTGCCAGCAACGCAACTATACTCAATAATATAACAATATTATTGATAGATCTTTGTTTCAATCCGATCTCCCCCTTAAAATTTACAATAACAAAAATAATAACAAAATGCTTACTGCATTCTCTCTATATAAATAATGTGAAAATAAGTATGTGTAAACATGATGTAAATTCCCTAGTTAGGGTAATTCAATTTACCACTTAGAAGAAATTAACACAAGCTGAAACTGTGTGGCCCAAAGAATATTTGTACTCTGTAATTATAATCTAAAAGTTGCCTTTATTCAATTGTTTGCTTGACTTTTTACATAAACTTTTTGAGTAAAGTTTTATAACACTTTCATAACATTATGTTTAATCTTTTTGAGCGATAAAAAGCCTGAAAGTTATTGAACAACAAACCTTCAGGCTTTTTTAGTTTTTTAATATACTTTTTAGTATACTTTCAAATAAGCGTTATATTTTCTCCATTCGTGATACGATTACTATTAGCCTTTGAATGGCAATGAGGTAATTGTACCCAACAGATATCTCTTTAAAATTGCATAATCTGTCGAGGTTACTGTTCCGTCATCATTAATATCGGCAGCCAACATGTTTATATTGCTAGCAGTACCAAGTAAATATCTTTTTAAAATTGCATAATCAGTAGAATTTATGTTGCCGTCTTCATTTATATCACCACATGTAAAAGATGGATTAGTAGTATGTGTAGGTGTAGGTGTATTGATTTGAGGTATCGGGGTATTTGTATTCTGAGGTAAATTACCAAAGAATTGAACCATACCGGCCATAGCTGCTACCAAACCTGCGTTATAATCTATTCCAACTTCAGAACATGTAAATTTGTCTGTCTCATCAGTATATCTATCACTTGCATCGGGACCACCAACCAAAGCTCCTGTCAGAACATTCTTCGCAGGACTCTTCCATTGATCCCAGCCCACATATCCACTCGCTGCTCTGTGGTGAGGATGTTTTGGATAATTAGAGCCAAATCCAATTACATAAGACATATTAGCTGGATTATCACCTAAAATATAATCCATTTGTGATTTTGCAAAGCTCTTGGCAGATTCATCTTTGTACATCTTGTAGTATACCAAAGCAAGCATACACTCAGCAGCAGTATACCTTAAAGTACCCCATGAATCCAGTATTTTTAACCCACCATTTGAAGTGGAAACACTATTCTTCCAATGTGACAAGCTTGATGTCAGAGCGTCCTTGTATTTAGCCTCTCCGGTTGCTTTTGCTCCAACTGCCGCTACAGCAAGCTTCATATCATTCCAGCAAATAGTCCAGTTTGTAGAGGGTGAAGGCACCCATGAATTAACGTCATTAAGATAGGAGTTGTTTTTTTCTATAACATACAGCCACATTGCAGCCCATGCCATATCATCTTTCCAATCGCTTGATGAATAAAAATTATCTCCATTACCAACTCCAGGATTGCTTTTACCTAGTGCATACAACTCTTTTGAAGCTGTAAGACATTTTTCTGCATATGCAGGATCAATACTTTTGTAATTCAAATACATAAGTGATAGAGCACCACTGTATAGACCGCATACATCAGCTGCACCCTGTCCCGAACCCATAAAACGGGTTATTGTTCTTGAACCTGTTTGCATTTCCGGTGGACCCCAATAATCGTGATCGGAAGGATCACCAACATGGTAATAATATTTTGTGGCACTTACACGGCATTTCATAAAATAATCGGTAAAATACTTGAGAGTGGATAACATCTTTTCAGTGTTACCTGATGCATCAAAAGCTTCTCTAAACTCATAAAGCGACCATCCCAGAATTGAAGCAGAGTACCCATTTGTTATACCGAACTTGATATGGTCTCCGCAATCATGAAAGCCCCCTGTAAGATCAGCACCAACATTACTTCCGTCACTGGTATGACATGCAGACCTCCAACTGAATACATTGTCGGCTCCTGCATTCGGTCCGCACTTATTGGCATCATAAAACCAAATTGCACACTTTAAAGCTTCAGGATAACTTGAACTCGGTACACTTGCAGCGGATACCGGTGCAACAGCAGCTGTAAACAACATCACAACCACCAATAAAATTGAACATGCTTTTCTCATACACTGACCCCTTTCAAAACATTATTCTTTTTATCTATAAAACTTTTATATATATTGAATGCGATAAAAATTTTAAATCGCACTTCAATTTCGTAATACATCTATAAATTAATAATACTATATTTTTTACCAATCAACAACCATCAAATTGTTATACTACCCTTGCTATATTAAATGCGATAAAAATTTTACATTGCACTTAAATTTCCTTAATGCAATATTGCAAAAATTAATTTTTCAATATAAAAACATATCAAAAATGTGGTATAATTTTTGTATAAGGAAAAGTTACGAATTAGTTACAAATTATAATGAAATAATTATTTCATTATGACCCCACAAAACAAATGTTTTCTTTCGAATATATTGATATGCTCTAGTTTTGCTTGTATCTTGCCATAATAGTAGTTATTGGCAAATAAATAATAAATGCTCTTGGATAACCAAATATTGTATAAAGAAAATAGTATCCCAAGCTTTAAAGATACGTTTCACAGGCTTTAATTTTTTTGTTTTAACGGCAAAGCGCTTGACTTTATGCTTATATTTATTTTGCAGTTTACGCTAGACAAGCCGCAGACGACAAGAAAGTCGAATACAATGTTGCATAGGGTCTATTGCCTTCAAAACCACAAATAATAAAATATAAAGGAGTGGCTAGTAATAGGACATGCTATAATTTGCTGAATTTGGCATACAATCCAATATCAGTCATAAAAAGGATTTGTGACAGGAAGCAGGTTATTCAGGTTGAGAAGGTAAAATCCCAACATATTCTTATCTCTAGCAACCAGTCTGCTTCTTTTTATTTTATTGTAAAACAAAAATAGAGCCTTGAAATATATAAAATTTAGTTCTCTGATTTCTAGAGAACGCAGATGATTATAAAAGGAGGTAAGTGTATGAAAAAGAAAGGTGTTTCTGTTATGGCATTTGCACTAACTGTTGCTTTTACTTTAATGTCTGTCTTTGCTGCTCCATTGTATGGGGACGTGAATAACGACGGAAGTGTAAACTCGACTGACTATGCGCTTCTAAAAAGGTATATCCTTGGTACTGGCACAATAAGTGATCTTACTGTAGCAGATGTGAATGGTGACGGTGCGGTCAACTCAACCGATTACGCCCTGATTAAAAGGTACATACTCGGTAGTATATCGGTATTCCCTGTTGATGAAAACAATGATGAAGCATGGAAAAACAACACTGGTACAATCCAATTAGGAAACACAATAACTGTTTCCGGAAATGGAATATCTGTAAGCGGTTCAGTTGTTAATATAACAGCCGGGGGTGACCATGAGGTTACCGGAACTCTGAATAACGGTATGATATATATTAATACCGAAGAAAGAGTTAAATTAAGACTCAGCGGCACTAGCATAACCAATTTGAACGGCCCCGCAATTTATTTTGCTAATGTTGATAAAGGATTTATCACCATTTCCAAGGATACAGTCAATTACTTGACAGATGGAAGCTCTTACAGCGATGAAGAAGCCAATGCGACTCTGTTTAGTAATGATGACCTTGAGATAAAAGGCGGAGGCACATTACACATCAAAGGAAACTATAAGCATGGTATAAATAGTGATGACAAGCTTACTATTGAAAATGGAAACATTATAATAAATGCTGCAAGTGATGGTATACACACAAATGAAAAAGTTAAAATTACCGGAGGCAATATTGATATAACTGCCGGTTCCGATGGTATTGACTGCGGAGAGGATATAGTTATTGAAGACGGAACTGTAACTGTAAATTCAGAAAGCGATGGCATAAAAGCCAAGCTGAACATTGATATTACAGGAGGCAATTTTGATGTCACTGCCGTTGAAGATTGCTTTGACAGCAAGGAAGAGCTATTAATCGGATACGGAACATTTAATCTTTCATCAGGCAAAGACGGATTAAAAGCCGGTACAAACATGGATATTTCCGGTGGCACTTATGTTATTAATTCTGGATCTGACGCACTTCAAAGTGACGGTTCTTTGAAAATAAGCGGTGGAAACTTTGACATAACAGCAAAAGATGGTGTAACTGCAGAGTTTGACATATTGATAACTGGCGGAACACTTAATATTTTACAGGAAAAAGATAAACTTGAAAGCAAAAGCGGACAAGTTTTAATACAAGGCGGACAGGTTAATATAAGAGTGAATTCCAGCGGCTCTGCTTCTAATGAGTTAACTGGTGATATTAACTTTTCGGTTCCTAGTGGCACTTTCAGAAATCAAATTTCAGTTTCATTGAGTTCCGGAGTCTCCAATGCAGAGATTCGATACACTACTGATGGAAGTGCTCCATCAAACAGATCTCCGGTATATTCTGGTCCTGTGTCATTAACAAAAACCACACAGCTTAGAGCCCAAGCTTTTGTTAATGGTTCTCCAAGAGGAAGAATGGGAACGTCTGTATATATTGCCAGTGCAATAGATACCTCTCATGACCTGCCTCTATTGGTTATGGATGCATACGGTAAAGGAAAACCGGGTCGTGAATATAAAGATATTGCTTTTATGGTTATGGAGCCAAAAAATAATCAGGCTTCTATATTGCAGACTCCTACTGTTGCTACACGTGCAGGTTTCCATCTTCGCGGTCAGTCATCAGCCAATTTTGAAAAGGCACCCTACAGGATTGAATTATGGGATAATGATAGCGAAGATGCAAAATATCCGATTCTTGGCATGCCTGCGGACGGTGATTGGGTACTTCTCTCACCTTTCCCTGACAAGTCCCTGATTCGTAATGCTTTTGCTTATGAGCTTGGAAAAGAACTCGGACTAGAAGTTCCAAGATACAGATTTGTTGAAGTTTACATCAATTTGGACAATCAGCCTCTATCTGCTGATGACTATCAAGGTGTATACTTGCTTGTTGAAAGACTGGAAATAAACTCTGATAGACTTAACATTGCAAAACTTAAAGGCGAAGATGTTACAGAGCCGAATATTTCCGGCGGATACTTCATGCAGTTCAATATGATGGCAGCTGAAGATCCCATTATAAGAGGAAATGGCTGGAGTGATCTTGAGTTAACACAACCGGATGATGCAAACTCACAGCAATTGGCATGGATAACCAATTATATTCAGAAGACACATAACGCTATTCACAGTTCAAATCCGTCCAATACACAAACAGGTTATCCTGCGTATATTGATGTTGATTCCTTTGTTGATTATATTATCCATAACGAGTTGGGTCGTCAACCCGACTCATATATGAGAAGTACACGAATGTTCAAAGACCGTGACGGTAAGCTTACAGCGGGACCATTATGGGACTTTGACTTGGCTTATGGATGTTTTACCGGTATGGGAGCAGGAACAGTTGAAGGCTGGCAGTTCCAACCAATGATGTTTGGAATGGGCGGCACTACCTGTGACTGGTTCAACACATTGATGCAAGACCCATCTTTCCAGAGCAAGATAAAAGCTCGCTGGCAGCAACTGCGTCAAGGACCTCTATCTGATTCACAGCTGAGGGCTAAAATTTCAATGCTGTCATCACAACTAAACAATGGTTCAAAACGCAACTTCCAGAAATGGAACAACCTTAACACTTCCATGGTAGGCGGTTTTTCAACCCAGACCTCACAAACATGGGAACAGCAAATAACCATCATGCAAGATTATGTATTGCAAAGAGCTGCATGGATAGATCAATCAGGTTGGGTTCCTACTTCAGGCGGCGGCGGCGGATGGCCAGGCTGGGGCGGATGGCCAGGCGGCGGCGGATGGTAAGATTATAGATTGAATCAAAACTATAGATATTTTTAAGTAAGATATAATTTATTTATTATTTTATATAAAACAATTTCAGTTTCTGAAATTGTTTTTTTATTAGGACCATTTCCTGAAAGGAAATCCAGCAATAAAATTTCGGGACTCGATGTCCCGAAGCTTTTTTTATGCCCCTTGGAGTGAAATGAAAGAGGCATAAAAGATGCATAACTGAGTACCCTGGCAAGAAAGAACATAATAAAAAAAGAAGAATCTTCTGAATTTTCAAAAGACCCTTCTTTCCATAAAGTATAAAATACATACTAAATATAAATCAATTCACTATTTCTATAGTACCAAGGATATATCTCTTTAGCAATGCATAATCTGTTGAATTGACCGAACCGTCTTCATTCAAATCTGCTGCTTGTTCAGGAACATCCAGTTTTTCAATGCTTCCCAAAATGTATCTCTTGAGTATTGCATAATCTGTTGAATTAACTGAGCCATCTGCATTCAAATCACCGTATATAACACCTTCTGGTGGTGTTGGCGTAGGTGTAACAGTCGGTACAAATCCGTAAATGTTTTCAGGCAGTTCATCGAGTGTAATCACATATTGACTGTTGTAAATTGTTTTGAGAAGTGCAGGATCATTATATCTTGGACTTGTAATAAACTCACCATACCATGGACAAAAATACAGCCACCAAGCCCCTTCATTAACTATGTTCTTAATATCAGGGATAACATCATTTTCTGTCAGTGCAACCATCTTTGTATCGTTTGTGGCTTCTACAAGAGTTAGAAATAGTGATGTCGCAGCACTTGTTCCCCATGTAGAAGGCGATCCTTCATACTTATCATACGCAACAATATCCACATATTCATCTCCGGGATACCATTGATTTGAATTTGCATATGTATAAAGGTTCACTTCCCATATTAAATTGTGAAGACCGTATTCTTCTGTCAGAGTTTTATATAGAAGCTTCCAGAGCTGCTTGTAAACGTCTGCACCACCGGAGCCCCACCAGAACCAAGCACCTGAACCATCTGTGTTGTTATAGCCTTCAGCTTCATGGAAAGGACGGAAAAGCACAGGAATTTTTTCATCCTGGAGAATAAGAAGCTGCTCAGCAAGATCTTCTATTGCAAGCATCAAATAAGCATGTTCCTTTGATGTCTTATCAAGACATTTTGCCGTATTAAAGCTTGCTGTCGGCTTGTATGTACAGTTTGTCCAGTCCAATTGATCACCAAGTTTATAGCTTGTAAAATCTGACGGTACATTGATATGCCAAGACGCCGTTGCAATACCTCCACGCTGTTTAACCCATTCAATGACACGCTCTGTTGTACCATCTTCCCATCCGTACAAAGGATTGTAGTTCATAAAATCAAACCCTCTGATTGCCGGGTATTTACCTGTCTTATCATAAATGTAGTTAAATTCAAGTTCCATATCTCCGTCATTTCCGCTGCCGTAGATTTCCTGTTGACCTGAAATAACAGACTCACCATAAACACTGGTAAGATAACTCATAAGAGAACGCGTTTCAGCAGTTGCATTCTTATCACATGGAGTTGCATCAATGTTATGCTCCGGCATATCTGCATAGTCAAATTTGATTTTATCGTACAGTATGTAGCCCCAACTGCCTGATGTTCCAATCTCTATTTTTGCTGTACCTGCTTCAAGATAATAAAATCCAAAGCTGTAATCCATCCATTTGCCTTTGTTCGGAATAAAGAAATTACTGTGTGATACACCATTTACAGTAATAGCCTGAAGTCTGGTTTCATCCGGTTCTCCGAGATACATCCAGCACCTCGTCGAAAGCTCATACATCGCACTTTTAGGAACTGTAACCTCTAATGTCATTGTTCCTGCGTTGGTTACCCACACAAACCCGTCACCCGAATAACCCGGATATTCAGTTCCGTAGACATTAGTAGCAATAGCAGCACCATTGCCGAGCTTACACTCTTCTGCCTCGACATCAACAGGCAATGAATACGCCGCTTGAACTGAAACAGACATTGATAAAAGAACAGAACACACCATCACAACGGTTATCAGCAGAGATAATAATCTGCCAAAGTCTTTTCTCAAAATGAACACTCCCCTTCAAATAATACTTTTCCTCGTTTTCTGCTTAAATAAAAAAACTATGTTGCTTAGAATTGATACAAAATAGTTATACATAGCTGTATAACTATTCCTATTAATAAAATTGTACCATATCCAAAACACAATATCAATTATACGTTTGCTTGCATAAACTCGTCTTTTTCACGACTTCCTTGCACTTCTAAATGCCTCATTAATTTTCTAAACTTAATAGCATGTTATAGTGACTTAATAGCATGTTATAGTGTTGCATATTCCCTCATAGACTTCAATATATCTTCATCTGTCCAAAAGCATGCTTTTTCTCCCGACATGAGTCTTGATCTACGGCACCCGCCCATGCAAACTGGAAGCAGTTTACACTTCATACAGTCCTTAATAACTTCATTTTCTTCATCAAATATTGATTGCTTCCAGTCTTTTGAACTGTTGTAAAGCACAATATCTCCTTCGGGAGTAATTTCCCCTACGCTTTTGTCCTTTTCCACTATTAATGTGTCACAAGAAAAAACTGCACCGTCTGCACCTATAATGTGTGAATTTTCCCGAATGGATGTACACCAAGAGTATGTCGGTTCAGGTAACGGATTGGAAATCCTTCTTAAATCTGTGCTGTCTTTATCAGCCTTCATAGCTTTATATATAAGGTCTGTCTGAAGATGAAGTCCTTCTGAAACTGTGCATATATCAGAGGTTAAAGTATTTATATCGTCTCTTGTTGTTTCAAAATTGTATATAGGTCTGAAATAGATACTGAATCTTTTATCTTCACTAAAATCCTTTAAGAATTTTTCAAGCAACTGTTCCATTGATTTAATATTGTTTTTAAGAAAATTCGCTCGTATTGAAAAAGAGAACTTTTTATCTTTGCCGACAAACCTGCTTATATCCTTAAGATTATTGTATATTGTATCAAATGTAGCTCCCCCACCTTTTAGCACTCTCAATTTATCATGGGAATCCTTATCCCCATCCATAGTAATCTGAAAACTTTTAATTCCACAATCCATCAATTTTTCAAACAGTGGTACTGTAAGCAAATATCCGTTGGTTATTATATTGCTGCATATATTTATTGGATATGTAGCTTTGATTTCTTCTAATCTGTTCATAAACTCAATAATTCTGTCACTTGCCAATAAGGGTTCTCCACCATACCACGATAATTCAAGCCTTAACCCGTCTTTACTATCCTCGGCTTTTTTCTCTATATATTTGTATATGGCATCATAAACCCAGTCCTCCATGTTCAAATTCCTATGTTGATATATAAAACAATAAGGACAGGAAAAGTTACATGCCTCTGCCGGAAGCAATATAAGCTGTAGAAGACCTTTACCCTTGGTATACCAATCATGCCATGCTCTAATTTCATCCATCTCATTCTTGCCATATTCAACCAGATAGCCTAACCTTACCAATTCACTTATAAGCGAATTGTCCCTATATGAATCCGGATTTTCAAAAATCCTTTGAACCATATCAGTTTGTTCTTCCTTCACAATCGAAATTGCCCCGGTCTTGGAGTTGTACAGAATCAGCCTTCCATCTTCTAAAATCAGTTTATAATTATAAAAACTCTCCATTAATTGTACTGGTAATGAGCAAATGCTTTTTTCCACCGATATAACCCTCCTTATAATATTTATGTAAACTTACACAACACAATTTAAAGCCAAAAAGAGAACTTTTTGACTGTTGAAACAACCCTGAAATATTTTTCGGAAGGATGGTAAACATACTGATGTTTCCTTCATCCTTCCGCTTAAATCTTCTATATATGTCAGGTTGGATTTATACAGCAATTACCTGCATTAATACAGCATTGTCCCATTCCTGGCACAGAAATTTCACCCATTTGTCCAGGAATCATTTGATAGGGTGCCATTTGCATCGGCATTTGTTGCATTTGCTGCATTGGCATTGGCATTGCCATTTGATGCATTGGCATATTTGGCATTGGCAAGTTACTGCACATATTTGTTGTATCTCTTATAACATCCATTATTGAACCTCCTCCTTTCATAGTTAGATTAATTGCAGTTTTGCAAATATAATTTACTGCTTATTATGAAACTAAGGGTTTATATTTACATAATATTCATCACCTCTTAAAAAGGTTCAAACATAATTATTGTATAGAAAATTGCATAAGAATAACTCATAGAATGTCATGATGTATTCTATGAGTTGTTTTTTATCTTTGCATATTAATTACTAAATATAGATATAAGTATGAGTATGGGTATGGGTATGGGTATGGGTATGGGTATGGGTATGGGTATGGGTATGGGTATATATGGATATAAGTTTAAGTATAAGTTTAAGTACTATATTTAGTATTAGATATAAAATACAAAATATAGTACTTATAAAACTTTTATGTTGATATCAAAATTCTTCCTGTTATCAAACAACATCTGCCCCATCTGTATTCCATCCTTCAACCCCTGTTTATACATAAAGGCGCACTCAAGACTTGATATACTGTTCAGTGTATCTGCATAAACACACAAAAGAGCATCCGATTGACCCTGTAAAAGACTCTTTAATTTTTCCAGTATCAACACAGCTTCCTGCTTAAGAGGCTGAATTTCATGCACCTCCTCAAGCCTTCGGTACAAACACTCAAGCCTCTCAACCTCACATGACACAAGCAACTTTTCAAATTCATTATCCATTTATGCTTCCCTCCTAAAATTTATCAGGAGGGAAAATTAAAGATGCACGTGCAGGTAGAAATAACCAACACATGCATCATAAATGCTTGAAAACCGACAGCACTTGGAGTATAATAACAAAGTGCTGTGGGAGTGTAAACTCTATGTGTCGGTAGCTACTGACTACCTTCATGTGCTTCCGGGTGCTGTCACACTCGGAAGTCACGGCATTCTTTAATTTTCCCTAAAGTGATTATATCTTAATAGGCTATAATTGGCAAGAATTATTGACGATTTCCAACATCTTTTTATTTTTTCAAGTCCAAAAGACTAATCCTTTAAAGCAAAATGATTCTGGAACTATTTACGATATCCTCACTAAAAATCAAAGTATTTAGTTCATCGAATCCTATATGATTTGTATAAATTATAATCGCCTGCATCAATTGCTTTCGCAATCATAGTTACCTGCTTGTCAATCTGTATTCTATAATTAAAAACGGCTCCCGACTCTTCATCACAACTTTTTATTTGTGTTAATACCCTTTTTTCATATCTTTTTAAAAATTCTCTTGATTGCTCTTTGCACAAGAACACTCCCCCACTTGCATAGTCAGTTTCAAAATCTATGCTTTTAAAACTACCCTTATTAGCAAGGTGCAATACAAAAGCATCTACTATGACAGGTCTCCATTCTTCCATCAAATCAGACGCCAATGCAGGATGACCTCTTTTAGGTCTATGCATAAATCCAAAATAAGGATATAAGCCATGCTTACTTATAATTGTATATATTTCATACATAAGAAGAGTATATCCATAGCTTAACATAGAATTAAAAGCATCTTTAGGTGGTTGTCTTGTCCTCTCTGTAAATCTAAATTCCGGATTGCAAAGACTTGATAAGCATGAAAAATAATTTTTTGCTGCATTTCCCTCATATCCTATTATTTCATTTATGCTACGAGCATTCTTAACTTTATTATATAGAATTTTTAAGGTCTCTAATCCATTGGCATTTGAGTCAGGTCTATTCTTAAAGAACCACCTTAATACTGTTATCTGATTATGAATCTTTGAAGAAATAAACTCCTTTGATATTCCAAGACAAAACTCATCATTATCAGTAAGTCTTGATTGCTTCATTTGCCTTAAAACGTCAACACTTTGAACTGGTTCAAGTCGGCCATAATATTGACCTCTGGAGGATAAAAAAGTAACTGCTGTTCCTCTTCTGAGAAATTCCACCATAAGTTCTTCAGTTAAGTGAGCACCAGTAAATACAACAACTGCATCTACTTGTTCTATAGGAATTTCATTTATGTTTTCATTTCCAACTGATACTACAATTCTTCCTCCGTTTTTTCGAACCTTTGAACCCTCGGTAGTTAAATATAGTATCCCCATTTTAATATATCCTTTCAATGTTTAGTAAACTACAACCCCCACTTCAGTCCCCTTACGGGGTTAAATCTCTTAATCGGGTAATGCGGAAGTCCGGTCACAATCCCGGGCAAGTTTCCGTCCCCTTGCGGGGTTAAATCTCTTAATCTGATAAAGTTAACGAAAGATTCAGCAAAATAATAAAATATGTTTCCGTCCCCTTGCGGGGTTAAATCTCTTAATCTAAATTGAAAAGATTAACACAGGAAGAACTAAACAAAGTTTCCGTCCCCTTGCGGGGTTAAATCTCTTAATCTAATAGGGGGAGCCAACAAGGCAGTGTTCAGTCCATAGTTTCCGTCCCCTTGCGGGGTTAAATCTCTTAATCAAAATGACAAATTTAAAAGAAATTGAAAAAATCGTGTTTCCGTCCCCTTGCGGGGTTAAATCTCTTAATCTTACTTTCTTAACTCTACTTACGAGCTATAGGGAACAAGTTTCCGTCCCCTTGCGGGGTTAAATCTCTTAATCTCTTTCAAGCAGAAAGAAAAAGTTTCGTATCAAACAGTTTCCGTCCCCTTGCGGGGTTAAATCTCTTAATCCCAAGGAGGAACTTCTATAATTACTCCAGAGGAAAAGCCAGTTTCCGTCCCCTTGCGGGGTTAAATCTCTTAATCTGAAATTGAATCAAACCTTACGGAAAAGTTTCAAAAAGTTTCCGTCCCCTTGCGGGGTTAAATCTCTTAATCAGTAGCTTTTTCAGCTTAG
>CAYPCH010000047.1:0-25355 GCA_964409165.1 uncultured Oscillospiraceae bacterium
AAGGATAATAAGAGCCATAGAGGATTAGGTTAGGATTAGATATTTATTAATATTAGATATTTATTAATATTAAATATTAATTCTTTACAGATAATAGCCAGTATGTTACAATATTTTAGGTAAACTTAAACCATTTGCTCGGTTTTTGGCGACTCCGGCCTTTTACCTAGCTAATGGGGATATTATTAAAGGAGGATATTTTAATGCAAAAAGAAATTAAACAAGGTATAATTGATACCTACAAGCTTCATGAAAGTGATACAGGGTCTCCAGAAGTTCAGATTGCTATTCTTACAGAAAGAATCAATCATTTGACAGGTCACTTGAAAACTCATAAGAAAGACCACCATTCAAGAAGAGGATTGCTTAAAATGGTAGGACAAAGAAGAGGACTTCTTAATTATCTTATAAAAATCGACATTACAAGATATCGTACAATTATCGAAAAATTGAATCTTAGAAAATAAAAAACGAGCGGAGTTTTCCGCTCATTTTTTTAGTTAGATTTCTTGGAGTGAAACGAAAGAACCAAAATTGAATACTCTTGATGGGTACGAAATTTTATTATTGAATTCATTCGTTAAGTTCAATGGATTAATAATAACAAGCTATATTTGTAATAATAGATTTAGGATAAAAAATAAAAAACAAAAAGCTGCAGACAGTAGAAGGTAGATTGTGTTGCAAATCATAGTTTGTTTTATAAATCGGATTTGCAACAGAATCTACATCCTACAGTCTGCGGTTCATTCAAGAGGAGGATGGAAAAATGCAAAAAGTTTTCAGTATGGAATTAGCTGGACGGAAGCTAACAATTGAAACGGGTGAACTTGCTCAATTGGCAAACGGAGCAGTTATGGTAAGATATGGGGATACAGTTGTGTTATCAACTGCAACAGCCTCTTCGGCGCCGAGAGAAGGGATTGATTTCTTTCCGCTGAGTGTTGATTATGAAGAAAGACTTTATGCTGTAGGAAAAATACCCGGAGGATTTATAAAAAGAGAGGGAAAACCTTCTGAAAAAGCTGTTTTAACCTCAAGGGTAATAGACAGACCTCTAAGACCCCTGTTTCCTAAGGATTTGAGGAACGATGTGGCAGTCATTAATACCGTAATGTCTGTTGAACAGGATAATTCTCCTGAAGTTGCAGCGCTTTTAGGCTCATCTATAGCATTGTCAATTTCGGATATACCCTTTAAAGGTCCTATTGGTGGAGTAATTTTAGGATTTGTTGATGGAGAAGTGGTGATAAATCCTAATGCGGCACAGCGGGAAAAGAGCCAGATGTATGTGACTTTGGCAGGAACCAGAGACAGTATTGTTATGATTGAAGCAGGAGCAAACGAAATACCCGATGAAATTATGTTTGATGCAATTAAGAAGGGTCATAATGAGATAAAAAAGATAGTAGCGTTTATTGACGGTATTGTAGAGGAAATCGGAAAATCCAAATTTGAATATGAATCTTCCGATGTTCCCGAAGATATATTCAATGCGGTAAAAGAATTTGCTTACAACAGTATGAGAGAAGCAGTTCTCGCAGTGGACAAGCAAGTCAGGGATGAGAATATAAAAAAGCTTACAGATGCTGTTAAGGAGAACTTTGCACAAGAATATCCGGAAATGGAATCATTGCTGTCACAGGCCATATACAAGCTCGAAAAGAAGGTTGTCAGAGAGTATATACTTGAGGAAAACAAGAGAATTGACGGTAGGGAACTTGGCGAAATAAGGCAATTGTCTGCAAAGGTTGGACTGCTTCCAAGAGTTCATGGTTCAGGACTTTTTCAGAGAGGACAGACCCAAGTGCTTACAACTGTTACATTAGGTGCAATGGGAGATGTTCAGATGCTCGATGGTATTGAGTTGGAAGAAACGAAAAGATATATGCATCATTATAATTTTCCTGCCTATAGCGTAGGTGAGGCAAGGACTTCCAGAGGACCGGGCAGAAGAGAAATAGGTCATGGAGCCCTTGCAGAAAAAGCTCTTGAGCCGGTACTTCCTGATCAGAATCAATTTCCATATACTATCAGGCTTGTTTCGGAAGTCATGATGTCAAATGGTTCTACATCCCAGGGAAGTGTGTGTGGAAGTACACTTGCACTTATGGATGCGGGTGTTCCTATAATAAAACCTGTTGCAGGAATTTCAGCGGGGCTTGTGGTTGATGAAAAGAACCCTGACAGATTTGTAACCTTTATGGATATACAGGGTATAGAAGACTTTTTTGGAGACATGGACTTCAAAGTTGCCGGAACAAAAGATGGTATAACCGCTATTCAGGTGGATATTAAAGTTGAAGGGCTGAGCTATGAAATTATAAGACAGGCATTTGAACTCACCAGAAAGGGACGCTTGCAGATTATTGACGATGTGATTTTAAAGACGATTCCTGAGCCTAGAAAAGAAATGTCTGCATATGCACCGAAAATTATTTCAACTTCCATAAATCCTGATAAAATCAGAGATGTTATAGGACCTGGCGGCAAGATGATAAATAAGATAATAGCTGAGACGGGAGTCAAAATTGACTTAGAGGATGATGGTAGCGTTTATATATTCAGTTCTGACTCTGTAGCCGGACAAAAGGCACTAAAAATAATCGAGGGTATTGCAAAGGATGTTGAGCCTGGTCAGATATTTTTAGGCAAAGTTATGAGGGTAACAACCTTTGGAGCATTTGTTGAATTCCAGCCGGGCAAGGAAGGTCTTGTTCATATCTCCAAGCTTGATAAGAAAAGAGTTGCCAAGGTAGAAGATGTAGTTAACGTTGGGGACGAAATACTTGTGAAAGTTATGGAAATTGACAGACAAGGGCGCATAAATCTCTCAAGGAAAGATGCTATGGAAGATGAAGAAACTGTAAAAGAGGATAAAGAACAATAAATTGAAGTGCGATGTAAAATCTTTAGTGCATTCATTATTGTAAGTGGTTTAACATAATAACTCAACTTTCCCACAGTGTTTCTGGGCTCTTTGTTGCTAAATCAGTATTGCTCACTGCGGTCAAAAAGTGAATCTTTTGACCTTAACTTGTGAACAACCAGAGCCTCAAAATACTATAAATGGGAAAGTTGAGACAATAAGTTTATGGAGGTTTTATGTTTAGAAGGGTAACCTTGGATAATGGCGTTAGAATAGTATACGAAAAAATCCCTCATGTTCGTTCCGTTTCAGTAGGTATCTGGGTTGGAACAGGTTCTAGGAGTGAGAATAAAAAAAATAACGGAGTGTCTCATTTTATTGAGCATATGATGTTTAAAGGAACTGATAAGAGAAGTGCAAAAGAAATTGCTGAAAGCATAGACAGCATAGGCGGGCAGATCAACGCATTTACAGGAAAGGAATGTACCTGCTATTATGCTAAGACATTGGATACTCATTTGGAAATTGCACTTGATGTTCTTTCTGATATGTTTTTTAATTCGACATTTTCGAAAAAAGACATAGATATAGAAAGAAAAGTTGTAATAGAAGAAATTGGTATGTACGAAGATTCTCCCGAAGAGCTTGTGCATGACATACTATCAGAAGCATCTTGGGGTGATAATCCGCTTGGATTTCCCATCCTGGGTACTTCCGATTGTCTTCACTCAATAGAAAGGGACACTATACAGAAGTACTTAAAAGAGAGTTATTTACCGGGAAATACTGTGATATCCGTTGCGGGAAACTTTGATGAAGAATGTTTAACCGCCCTTGTAAAGGATAGGTTTTCTAATTGGAAATCAGAAATCACCGAAGGTATTACTCTTGAAAGAGCTGAGTTTACGGCTGGTAAAAGTATTAGGGAAAAGGATACTGAACAAGTTCATATATGTTTGGGGTTTGAAGGTATTGAGCAAGGAAATGACGATTTATATGCTCTTTTATCTATTAATAATATTTTCGGAGGCGGAATGAGCTCCCGGCTGTTTCAAAAAATCAGAGAGGAAATGGGGTTGGTTTACTCCATATACTCATATCCTTCATCTTACAAAAATTCGGGATTGCTTACGATTTATGCAGGAATGAATCCGGAGCATCTTGCCAATGTTTTAAAGCTTGTTATCAAGGAAATAGAAAACCTTGTTAAACATGGCATGTCAAAGGATGATTTGATAAAGTCGAAGGAACAGTTAAAGGGAAATTACATTTTAGGGCTTGAAAGTACAAGCAGCAGAATGAACAGTATTGGTAAGTCGGAGGTTTTGTTGGGTGAAATATTAAGCCCTGAAGAAGTTTTGAAAAAAATTGATAATGTGAGTATGGAAAAAGTGACGGAAGTAATCAGAAGGATTTTTGATACTGAAAGAATGAGTTTTTCAGCGGTTGGCAGTATAAAGAAAGATATCAATTTAAGTGAGCTTATATAGAACCCATGTAAGACTTATATAAAAAGGAGTATAAGAAGAGGGAAATATAAGAAAAGAAGATAGAGCACTTTGATTGGTGAAAACATAGTATAAATGACGTCATTTATACTATTATTAGGGCCATTTCCTGAAAGGAAATCCGGCAAAAAGCTTTGGGACTTGATGTCCCGAAGATTTTTATTATTCAGTTTATATAACAAATGGACCTAGACAAAAAAACATGGAGTTTTTCTGTCCATGTACTATCTAGTATCGATTATGCGTGTCCTATACTAATTGCGTATGATTAAAAAATGTGGCATAATTTATATAAACGCGTTAAAAAAAGATATACTTGAGGAGGAGTCTTGATGAAGAAGTTAAGCGTATTATTTTTAGTTATTTTAGGGGTTTTGACAGTTTGCGTTTGTAGTGTATATGCATCAAGTGATATCTCTGTAGATGTTAATGGGCAATTAATTGATTTTCCTGATGCAAAACCTTTTATTGATGCAAACGGGAGAACACTTATCCCTGTGAGATTTGTAAGTGAAGCCCTTGGTGCAGATGTAATATGGAACGGAGAACTCAAAGAGGTAGGCATAAACCTTGGTAGTACTGAAATCTCAGTAAGGATAGGTGACAAGACGATAATAGTAAATGGAGAATCAAAGCAAATGGATACCGAACCTACTATTGCAATGGATAGAACATACGTACCTGTGCGTTTTGTTGCAGAAGGTTTGGGAGCAACAGTTGGATGGGATGGGGAAACTAAAACTGTATCTGTGACAACCGCATCAAATCTCAATCTAGTGGATTTCAGCCTGATAGTTAATGTATTATTAGAAATTGAACCCCAGTACGAGGAAGTAGAAGGGTTTTTAACTGAAAATGCGGGAGAAGAATTGACGAAACAAATAATGAGTTACGTTAAGTTAAAAACAAAGATTACGGATGCTTTAGAAGAAAAGATTTGGGAGTGGGGAGATAAAAATATCTATGTCACTTCAAATGCCAATGTACCTTACATAAAAATTAATGCAAAGTAGATGGTTCTAAACGGATTATATTAAAAAGATTATATATTGAAAATGAAGAAAGCAAAATTGGATACTCTTGATGGGTATTCAATTTTTTTTTAGGCCTTTTGGAGTGAAATAAAATTTCGTGCCCATCGAGGGCACAAAATTTTGCCTCTTTCATTTCATTCCAAGAGACCTAATGAAAGACAAGAGATAGGTGATGTTTAAAAGCACAAGGCAACATAATAGCACAAATAAAACTCTATATCAGGCATAATACATAAAACATCAGCTTTTCTGCACTGTAAGGATACGATGTTCATATGATATTTTGTTGACCTTATACAAGCACTTTAACTGTTAGAGGAACATAATATGTATTAGTCGCTATATTAATTAAGGAATAACTGAAATATTACATCAAATTTTTTTACATATTTTTAGTATTCCAAATTCAGCTACTTTGTTGATGAATGGTATTTTTTATTAGATTAGAAAGGGTGGAAAAAGCAATTTGCATAATCAAAGCAAAAGGGGACACAACTTAATATGTAAATGACGTTTTTTGTAACAATAATGTGACTCCCTTAAACTTTACATCGATGGAGGGGATAAGAATGAATAGGAAATTTGCTGTTGTAGGAGGGGATCTTAGAAGTGTTAAACTTGCAAATCTGTTTGAAGCACAGGGGAACATAGTTGATATATATGGTTTTGAAAATGCAGGTTTTGAAACAGGCATTGAGGAAAGTGCCAATATTGAAGAAGCTATACGTGATGCGGATGTTGTAATTGGGCCACTTCCATGCTCAAATGATGACGAAACGCTTAATGCACCTTTCCAAAAAGGTAGGATTTATATAAACGATGTATTCAAAAAGATGTCTAAGAATCAGTTGTTTATAGCTGGGAGAATCAGTGAAAAGATATCTCACCTCGCACAAATCTATAATGTATACTCTACCGACCTGCTTCAAAGGGAAGAAATGGCTGTCTTAAATGCAATTCCAACAGCAGAAGGTGCTATTCAGATTGCGATGGAAGAAATGCCTATAACGCTTCACGGTAGCAATATTCTTATACTTGGATTCGGCAGAATCGGAAAGATACTTGCAAAAATGCTTGATGGTTTAGGCAGCAATGTATATGTTGAAGCAAGAAAATACGCTGATATTGCTTGGATTAGAAGCTATCACTATAAACCTGTTTTCTTAAATGAACTTTCTGAAAATATTGGAAAAATGGATATAGTATTCAATACTATTCCTCATATAGTATTGGACAGTGACATCTTAAAGAAAGTGAGAAAGGATGCTTTGATAGTCGATTTGGCATCAAAGCCCGGAGGTGTGGACTTTAACAAGGCTAAAGAAATGGGAGTGAAAACAATTTGGGCTCTTTCGTTGCCAGGTAAAGTAGCTCCTATAACAGCTGCTGAATTTATGAGAGACACTATATACAATATAATTGAAGAGTTGGGGGTATAGAAATGTTATTGGATGGAGTAAGAATAGGTTTTGCGCTTACGGGTTCCTTTTGCACTATTGATAAGGTTGTGCCTGAGATAGAGAATCTTGTAAGTAAAGGGGCGAAAGTTTTTCCGATATTGTCGGATTCAGTGGATAAATTTGATACAAGATTTGGTAGAGCCAAAGACTTAAGATTGAAAATTGAAGGAATAACTGGTGAGGAAATTATTAACTCAGTTGTTGCGGCTGAACCTATAGGACCAAAATCTCTTTTGGATATAGTTGTTGTTGCACCTTGCACAGGGAACACACTTGCAAAAATTGCAAATGGTGTAACAGATACAGCGGTTACAATGGCGTGCAAGGCACATATGAGAAATCAGAAACCTGTAGTAATATCAATATCTACTAACGACGGGTTGGGAATAAATGCGAAAAATATAGGTCTTGTTTTAAATATGAAAAATATATATCTGGTCCCTTTTGGACAGGATGGTCCGAGAAATAAGCCTAATTCACTTGTTGCAGACACAAGTCAGATATTGACGACTGTGATAGAAGCCTTAAAAGGCAAGCAAATTCAACCTTTATTAATTAAATATTGAACTATTAAATATTGTTTTTTTATATAAACGTGCTGATTATATTCCAGGATTTCAGGCGTTTTTACTTTACTGCATCCTTACTTTATATGAAGGATACTGAATAAGGAACGCTGAAAATATAACTTCCACTACTATTTCACTACAAGCCTTATTTGATGCCAAATAGGCTTCGTAAAAAGTGGAAGTAATATTTCAGACATTCCTAAAGTAGTGATAATTTTCTTTTCCTACAGAAAATATTGTGATATACTACTATATAAAAAAGGATGGGTGCGCATGAGTACAATTCTTGTTACAGGTGGAGCAGGATTTATAGGTTCACATTTGTGCGAAGCCTTATTAAAAGATCATCATTTTGTTGTAAGTATTGATAGTTTTAATGATTATTACGACCCTGCTTTAAAGAGGGAAAATATTGAAGAAATAAAATTAACTGCCTTGGACAATGGAATAAAACCGAGTAACTTTGTAAGCCTTGAAGGGGATATACGGGATGCGGAATTTTTGTCGGGTGTTTTCAAAACATACGGGTTTGATGTTATTGTACATCTGGCTGCCTATGCTGGTGTCAGACCTTCAATACAGAATCCTCAGCTCTATTATGATGTGAATATAATGGGTACAGTTAATTTGCTGGAGGAAGTAAGGAAAAACAACATTAAGAGATTTGTCTTTGCTTCATCTTCTTCTGTTTACGGTAATAATGAAAAAGTACCTTTTTCCGAATCTGACAATGTTGACAACCCGATATCACCGTATGCTGCCTCAAAAAAATCAGGTGAACTTATATGCTATGCTTATCATAAACTATATGAGGTGAGTACCGCGTGTTTGAGGTTTTTCACAGTGTATGGTCCAAGACAAAGACCTGACCTTGCAATCAGAAAATTTACAAAGCTTATATTGGAAGACAAAGAAATACCTGTTTATGGGGACGGCTCAACTCAAAGGGATTATACCTTTATCAGCGATATTATTGACGGTGTTAAAAAATCTATTGACTGGGTTTGCGGCAATAATAATGTATATCAAGTATTTAACTTGGGTGAATCTAGGACAATAAGCTTAAGTTGTATGATTCAAACATTGGAGGATGCTCTGGAAAGAAAGGCTCAAAAGACAGTTTATCCTGAACAGCCGGGAGACGTCAAAAGGACATTTGCAGATGTCTCGAAAGCAATAGAAATACTTGGCTATAACCCGGATACCCAATTTCCGGACGGAATAAAAAAATTTGTTGAATGGTATAAGGAGAAGATATTATGATACCTAAAGTTGCGGTATTTGGTACCGGTTATGTAGGTCTTGTATCAGGAGTGTGTATAGCGGATTTTGGGATTAATGTTATTTGTGTGGATATTGACGAAAGGAAAATAGAAAGACTAAATAACGGTGAAGTACCGATTTATGAGCCGGGGCTGGAGGTCTTTCTGGAGAGGAATATTAAAGCGGAAAGAATACGCTTTACAACAGATGCGAAAACAGCAATTGATGAATCAAATGTTATATTCATAGCTGTCGGTACTCCTCCGGCTGAAAACGGTGAAGCCGATTTGAGATATGTTTACGAGGTAGCTGAAACTATAGGCGAGCATATGAATGAATATAAAGTTGTTGTTGATAAAAGTACAGTTCCAATAGGCACAGGTCAGCAAGTAAAGAAAATTATCAGAAAAAGGCTTGAGTCAAGAGGAGTAGAATGCTTGTTTGATATTGTTTCCAATCCTGAGTTTCTCCGTGAAGGAAAGGCTTTGCAGGATTTTACGCATCCGGATCGTATTGTTATAGGAGTTGAAAGCGACAGTGTTGCTGAAATAATGAAAAAGGTCTACAGACCACTTTTTATAAACGAGACACCTTTTGTAATAACAAATGTTGAGACTGCTGAAATGATTAAGTATGCATGCAATGCTTTTCTCGCAACAAAGATTACATTTATAAATGAGATTGCAAATCTTTGTGAGAAGGTTGGAGCAAATGTTCAGCAGGTAGCCAAGGCGATGGGGCGGGACGGCAGAATCAGTCCGAAGTTTTTGCATGCCGGACCTGGATTTGGAGGAAGTTGTTTTCCGAAAGATACAAAAGCTCTGCATCAAATCGGTGAAAAGTTTGGAGTGCAAATGTCTGTTGTTAAAACAGTAGTTGAAGCAAACGAGAGGCAGAAGCTTCTTGCTGTAGAAAAACTTGAGAAATCTCTTGGTGCTGTAAAGGGTAAAACCATAGGAATTCTAGGCTTGTCATTTAAGCCTGAAACTGATGACATAAGGGATGCTCCGTCATTGACAATGATAACGCAGCTTATTGATAAGGGAGCCAAAATAAAAGTATATGACCCTCAGGCGATGAATGAAGCAAAAAAAGAACTTGGGAAACTTGGCAAGGAAGTAATGTTTTGCAAACATGCGTATGATACGGCAGAAGGCGCTGATGCTCTAATTATTGTAACTGAATGGCATGAATTTCGTAACATGGATCTTCTGCTGATAAAGAAGATAATGAGCGGAAATGTATTCTATGATACGAGAAATATTTATTTTAGAAAAGATATCGAAGAATTAGGGTTTATATACATTGGAACCGGTGTGTGAAAGAAATAGTTTATGTTAAGTTGCTTGAAAAATGTATAATCATTATCGTGATTTATATAGAAACTATTGAATTAAACATCTACCTGTTGTATTATATGAAAATAGAAAATTATAGTATTAGATGGGTTACAAATTGCTTTGTAGCTCATTTTTATGGTAATAAAAAAATAGCAATATGTTGTTTTTAAATGGATTATGGAGTTTTTTATAGAAATTATTAAGATACTGAAGTATAATGAAAAATATAGGTAAAATTTAATACTACTTAAGGAGATTATGGGTGATCAAATGATAGCTTTGCGGAAGATAGCCGGTTTATTGAAATACAATTTTAATAAAGTAACAAGCACTTATTTAACCACTCCGCTTAGAAGAATAGAATTGGGATCTTACATTTTCATTTACTCAATTCTGTCGAATATGCTACTGAATACCGGAATAACCGAAATGCTTTTAGATAAAGGCATACCTAATAATACTAAAGGGTTTGTCGGACACATCCAATCCATGGTATTTATACTAATGACATTCCGATTTGGATATTTTGGCTTTACAGTATGTCTTGTGGCCTCGATAGTTGAATTGATGCTTTTTTTTAATGAATATTTTTTTGGATATACTAAAGACACTTCAGTTCTTCTTGGTATGACACTTAAGATTCTTACTATCATTGTTACAAGTTTTCTGGCTGTTCTTAACAACAAGCAGGAAGAACAGAAGAGAAAACTTGAACGTATGGCGATAGTTGATGAACTTACAGATGCTTATAATCAACGCTTTTTTCACATGATACTTGAAAGTGAGATTGAAAAAAGTCATAAAAGTGGGTTTTCTATTGGGCTTATAATGCTGGATATTGATAATTTCAAAATGTATAATGATATATACGGACATGACTGCGGTGACGAAATACTTAAAGGTACAGTAAACATTTTGAAAAGAGTTGTCAACAAGGACAGTTACATATGCCGATATGGCGGCGATGAATTTGCCATTATTTTTACAAATACGGATTTACATGTCTTAGAGCAACAAGCAAATGATATACGCAGTGAATTTGAAGTGTTAAAAAAAGAGTGTTTTCGTTGTGATTTGCATGAAAAAGTAACAGTCTCAATCGGGCTTTCTGAATTTCCCAACATGTCTTCAAGTAAGAATGAGTTGATATATCAGGCAGATATGGCGTTATATCATGCTAAAAATTTGGGAAAGGATAAGGTTCATCTATATCAGGATGTCATACTTCAGATACGTAAGAACATAAGCTCTGATCACCAACAACTAATAGGCATATTTAAAGGTTTATTAAGCACAATATCTGCCAAGGATACCTATACTCACGGACATTGTGAGCGTGTATCTTCCTATGCGGTATTGATAGGAGAAGAGATGGGACTTGATCTCAAAGAAATCAGCATATTGCAGTATGCCGGTCTCTTGCATGATATTGGAAAAGTTGAAATACCCCAATTTATACTGAATAAGAAGGGGGCATTATCTGAAGATGAGATATACTCACTGCATCAGCATCCAATATACAGTGAGAATATTCTTGAACCGTTAAAGGGAATGGATCAGCTTGTTGATTATGTAAGGCATCATCATGAAAGGTTTGATGGAAAGGGCTATCCCGATGGATTGATGGGTGAAGAAATCAGTCTTGGTGCCAGAATTCTTTGCGTTGCAGACTCATTTGACGCTATGGTTTCAGATCGACCGTACAGTAAAAGCATGACAATGAGGCAGGCTATTCATGAACTGCAACTTTATGCAGGTGTGCAATTTGACCCGGAAGTTGTAAGAGTTTTTGTTAGAATTATGAAATCTGAGGCAGTAAAAGTTTTTGCAGGACGTTTTGATGAGATAATAGTGTAAATTTAACCGCACTTTTACAATGGTATACTTTTTTTAGACTGCTATATTGAAGGCGATAAAGATTCTACATCTTCATGATTGCTAAACTTTGCATTATAAGTGAGTTTATTTTACAAAAAATTATGTAATAAAGTGTATTATTATATTGCAAAGTATATACTCAAAGTGATAAACTAAATATATAGACAATTTTGGACTATAATGTAGAATCATTTTCGTGATTAGTATAGACAACAATATTCGTCAAAAGTTTAGAAATCTCTTCGTTATTGCTGCAATCTATTTATTGAAATATGTAAAGGCAAAATTTGTTTTATTAGCCTATATAGAGTATAATGAACTAACAGACAAATATATGTTCGGGAAAAATCAGGCTTGTTTAATTTTTTTGATATTACTATATTTATGGGGATTGTGATGTGAATGATTATGGCGGGTATGGATTATTGTTTCCCAAAGAGCAAAAAGAAAAAAATTAATAGATATTGCAAAATCTTGTCAACCGCTTCTTTTTTTCCCGAGAAAGTTGTCAGTAATGAAGATATTATAAAAAGAAATGATTTAAAATTAAAAAGTGAAGCTATAAAAAAATCTCTTGGAGTTGATAAAAGGCATATAGCTGATGATCATCATGATGATAGTGATGTATTATTTATGTCTGCACAAAAGTGCCTCACCGATTATGGGCTAATGCCGGAAGACCTTTCTAGGCTTATCGTGAATAAAAGTTTTGGAGACCATCTCCTTCCAATGACTGCCAGTAGGTTATTAGCCAAGCTCAATAGCAGCAAAGCAGTGCATTCTTTTGATATTGACGGGGGAATATCGTCATTCTTGCATTCTGTGGACGTTATATCCAAATTTATAAACACCGGAGATGACCATGTTCTTTTGTCATCTGGGGGTATAAACACCAAATTTGTAAGCAAGAAAGACCCAAGGGTGGCATTTCTGTATGGTGATGCTTCGGCTTCAGTTCTATTCGGTTATTCAGACAGACAGCATATAATGGCAAGTTACTTTTACTCAAACCATAACTACTATAATATTGCAACTACTTTAAGCCCTATTTCGGCATCGGAAATTTATAGGGCTAAAGGCTCGTTGCAAAAAGAGGATTTGTCATTTATGTTTGATGCGTATAGAATGGATAACTGGAAAATTGCCGAGGATTTTTACAGGAAGGCTACTACAAAAACAGCTGAAAACATCCTTGAAGAAAGCGGACTTAGGATGGATGATATTGACTTGGTTTTAATAACTGAGAACAACTTGAGAATTTGGGAGTTAACATTAGAAACTTTAGGAATTCATAAGGATAAAAGTATTTCAAAGATAAAAGAGAATGGGAATACAATGTCAGCAATGCTTCCCTTGCTTCTTGACTGCTGTTTTCGTGATGGTAGAATTCAAGAGGGAATGAACATTATGTTTATTTCTCATGGAGAGGGTTTTAGCGGCGGTGGCTTAATATATAGAGTTTAAATAAAAAGATTATTTGACATTTTTAGGGGAGGGATTACAGTGAATTATGATGAGATCTATAATAAGACAAAGGAAATTATTATTGAGTATTTAAGGCTTGAGGAGAATGAGTTACAGCCAGAGACCAATTTGGTAGATGATCTTTATGTTGACTCAATAGCTATGGTGGAATTAAGTTTTAGGTTTACAGAAGTATTTTCGGTACCTATGGTTGAGCCTAGTCCTGAATTGTTTATTATGAAAAACCTTGTTGCCTATTTACATGAAAAATCAAATGAACGTAATTAAGTATATACGTTAATGAAATTATTTATTAAGATTTGATAGTGAATTTTGATAAGTTTTTAGGGGGACTAATGATTACAAATATTCAATTTCCGGACATAAAACCGCTTAATTTTGAACGGTTTGCGAAAATTATCTCAACAGGCATCGGGCTTCCTGAAGATGTTATTACAAATCAGGATATTATTGATAGATATAATTTATTTGCTACCGACAGGGCTGTCGAATTTTCACTTGGCATAAAAGAAAGAAGATGGGTCAATATTGATCAAAGCCTGGATGATTTGATGCAAAAGGCTGTTAACCAATGCCTTGAGAGAGCTGATATGAATATTGAATGTGTGGACAGGGTGGTTTATACCAGATTATTGGGTGATTACCAGGCACCAGCATCTTCAATAGGACTTCTTAAAAAACTTGGTGTAAAAACTGGAATTCCTGCATTTGATATTACTTCAGCATGCAGCGGATTCATTCATGCTATGGATTTTGCGATAAGGTCTATTGCTTCAGGTGATGAATATGTTCTGATAATTGGTGGAGGAGTCTCATCAAAAGGAGTCCAGATATGGGGAAAACCAAATCCAAAGACAATATTTCTATTTGGTGACGCTGTAGTTGCAATGCTGATAGGATATTCAGAGGTAAAGCATTTTCTTTCTTCCTATATTTTTACAAACTATTTACTGTATGACAATGCATATATTCCTTTTGGGACAAGCTTTTTAAAGAATACTCCTGAAATAGTGGATTTTGATATATTCAACATGCATGTCTTTGACGGTAAGGTAGTTCTTGAAAGTTCAGTAGAATACAGCCACATAGTAACTGACAAACTTTTATCAATTACCGGATTATCGATTGAAGACATGGATTGTTTTATAACATCAGATCAATCAACTAAAATATGGGAGGCTCAGTTGCAGGCTTTAGGAATCCCAAAAGAGAAGAGCCTAAGCCTGTTCTATAAATATGGAAATACTGCAGCTGCCATGAGTCCACTGATTCTTGATGAACTTATACAATCGGAAAGGATTAAAAGAGGTAGTCTTGTGATGATGTTGGCTCACGGTGCAGGGGCCAGCAGCGGAGGTATGATTTTCAGATATTAAATACGATTTAAGGTATTAGAGGTATTGCGTTTTGTAAGAAACAAAGTATAAAACACAGAAGGTGCATAAGTTATGAATGAAGCTAGTTCAAAGTTTGTTGATAATCTGGTTATAGAAAAGCTTTTAGGTGAAAAACTCTCAAAGGTGAGTCATTCTCCCAGACAGTCTTATTTTAATGACGAGGAGTTTACGTTTAAAGCTTTTGAGAACTATAAACCAGATATCTCGGGTGCAAAATATGAAGAATATAGTGATGGATTGAAACGTTTTATTATTCCGTCTTACTTAAGTTTGCCTTATTACCCGGAGAACAACAATATCTATTTATATTATCATCCTGCCGAGAAGCCTGTCGGAAATATAATTTTAGTTCATGGCTTGTATGATGACAGTATGTTTACATGTGCTTTTTTTATCAAAATGCTTAATGATCTAAATCTTAATGTTTTTTATATGGTGCTTCCATATCACTACAACAGAAAGCCAGCGGAGAGCTTGTTCAGCGGGGAATATTTTCTTAGTGCGGACATATACAGAACAAAGAGTGCTTTTAAACAAGCTGTATATGATATCCATACATCTTTTCAATTTATAGATAGTTTAAATGCTTTGCCGACCATTATTGTTGGATATAGTATAGGAGGATGTATTTCTTTCAGGTACTATACTTTAAATCAGAAGGCTGTCGGTTTGTTTTTGATTAATCCAGCCTCAGATATATCTAGCTTAATATGGGAAAATCCTTTGATGAGTTGTATAAGAAAGGATCTTGAAAAATGCGAGTTTGACTTTGAAGCGACCGAATCTATATTTAGAGAGCTGGATCCTGTCAGAAATCTTCCTTCCAGGTTTGATACCGGGAAAGTTATAGTAGCATACTCAGTATATGACCAGATTGTCGAAAAGGAAGGACAGGAAAAGTTTATTGAGAGAGCAGGGTTTAAAAAAGTTCAACAGTATCAGGCGGGACATTTGAACATATTCAGGGTACCAAGACTCTCAAAAGACGTTTATAATTTTTTTGTAAATTTAGAAAAGTAATATGTTTATGTAAAATTGTGTAGTGAAAAGTTAAAATGCTACGAATTTTAACTTAAGCAATTCATTTTAGAAACACCGAACCACAAAAAAAAGAAATAGTATGCATTAAAACATATAGATAACAAAGAGAAAGTAAACTAATGTATTTACTTAAAGAGTTATCTATATTGAATGCGATAAAGATTTTACATCGCACTTCAATTTCCTTAGGAAAGTTGAAATATAACTTCTACTACAATTTTTACTTAACGCTTATTTGAAGCCAAATAGCGACGTGAAAAAAGTAGAACTAAATTTCACTAATTCCTTAATGCAACATCACGAAAATTAATTTCTTCAATGTAGAATCATTTTCGTGATTAGTATAATTTAAATGAAAAATAGAAATTGAAAATTGATTCTATGTTTTTCATTTATGGCTATAAGGTATTTGAGTTAAAATTATTTTTTTAGGGGGGCTTGGCTATGAGTAGGTATTACTATCCTGAAGAAAGAATAGCAATAGTTGGTATGGGAGGATTATTTCCTCACGCGGATAATGTTCAGATATTTTGGGAAAATGTACTTGATAAGAAAGTATCAATAAAAGATGTGCCAGATCACATGATACATAGTAATGTTTTCTACAGACCTGAAGCAAGAGGGAAAATAAGTAAAAATAACAAAACATATACTAAAATAGCAGCCATACTTGATGTGGAGAATTATGCGGAGCTAAGCAAAAAATTCAGAATACCACCTGCAGTAGCTGAGCATATGGATCCAAACCAACATGTAGCTCTTTACTGTGTAGATCAGGCTCTTCAAACCTTGAAGGGTCCGATTCCAAAAGAACGTACGGCAGTTATCCTCGGTAATGGAGCACCAGGCAGAAGTTATAATAATATAATAAAAAGGAACTACTATTCAAGAATAGAATATAGCTTGCTAAATAATCCCAGACTGACATCCCATATGAAAAAAGACGATATTGAAAAACTTTTGTATGAACTTTCGGAGGATGTTTTGAAAGAAACTATTCCTGTAACTGAAGACAGTGCACCAGGTATGCTCCAAAACATAATTGCAGCAAGGGTTACGAATGTATTTGACTTCCAAGGACCTTCGTTTGTAGTAGATGCTGCATGCGCATCTACTCTTGCAGCTACCTGTTGTGCAGTTACAGGACTTTTAAGCGGGGAATATGATGCAGCTGTTGTGGGAGCGGCTGAAGTAACAATGGATGAGAATCCTCTCGTTGTATTTTCCGGAAACAACACTCTTTCAGCTGAGGGTTCATTTCCTTTTGATTCCCGTGCAAACGGTTTTGTAACTGGTGTTGGTGGAGGAGTGCTTATACTAAAAAGGCTGGGAGATGCCTTAAGGGATAATGACAATATTTTTGCACTTGTGTCCGGTTTTGGTCAGGGTAGCGACGGAAAAGGAAAATATATTGCAGCACCTAATGAAGATGGGCAGACAAGGGTTATAGAAAATGCGTGTCAAATGGCTGGATATCCAGTTGACACAATAGAGCTTATAGAGGCACACGGGACAGGAACAATTGTAGGGGATGTTGTTGAAATAAGTGCACTTAAAAAGGCTTTTACCAATCTTGGTGTTACAAGACAAAACTTTTGCGGTGTTGGTTCAGTCAAGTCGAACATAGGACACCTGAGATATGCTGCAGGGGTGCCTGGACTTATTAAGGCTTCCATGGCACTAAACAACAAAATACTTCCGCCTACTGCAAATATAAAGGAGATTAACCCCAAACTTGGTTTGGAAAAATCCCCCTTCTATATTCTGACAGATAAAAAAGAATGGAGTGGGACAAGTCTGCATCCTAGAAGGGCAAATGTTAGTGCGTATGGGTTTGGAGGTGCAGATTATCATATCGCAATGGAAGAATTCAGACCTGAATTTTTGAAAAAAAGTTACGGCATGAGTAATCTGAATATAAATGCTACTATGGAGCACCGCATTAAGAACACAGATGATTCCAAGGAGTTTGTATACTTTTCAGGCAATACAATAAAAGAATTGGATGAATTGTATAAAAAATTTAATGATAATGCGAAGGACGACCGGGATTTTAAACTTAACGTGTTTTTGCATAATTTGTCTGTGATGGTCAGGAAAGACTTAAGATTTGCGATAAGCGCCGGGTCTTTCGAAGAACTTAAAGAAAAATGGATCAAGGTAAATGAGTTTCTTAAAGAAGGAAAATATGATAATGATGAAGCTTTGAGTTTAAAAGGTATATTTTTTGGAAAAGGTGAAAGGGCTAAACCGGAAAATATTGCATGGATGTTCCCGGGACAGGCATCACAGTATTCCAATATGCTGTCTGAATTATATGAGAACTGTCCGTCTATAAGGTCTTTGTATGCACAGGCAGATACCATATGGAATTCAAAATACGAGCATGACATATCATCCCTTATATTCGGAAGTAGTGAAGAGGATATTAATAAGCAGTTGAAGAACACAAAGAACACCCATCCTGCTGTGTTCTTAAGTAATATAGCCATGTACAGGCTTTTGAGAGATTCAGGAGTAAGAGCTGATTACATGATAGGACACTCATTAGGTGAGATTTCAGCTATCCATGCAAGTGGTATGCTTGACCTGAAGTCTTCTTTGGAACTTATCGGTGCAAGAGGGGGAGCTTTTGATGGTATAGATGAGAACAAGCGTGGCAGGATGATAAGTATAAGGGCTGAAATTGAAAAGACCCAAGAAATAATTTGTAAAAGCGGTTTGGATATTCATGTTGCCAATATTAATTCGCCTGAGCAGACAGTAGTTGGAGGCAGTGAGGAAGAACTTTCAAAGCTGGCTGAAATTCTTGGACAGCAAGGTACTAATTACACTGAACTGAATGTTTCCCATGCGTTCCACACATATCTTATGTCAGAAGCTGCAGATGTTTTTTATGAAAAAATTAAAGATATATGTTTTGAGACTCCTTGTACAAAAGTTATGGCTTGCCATAAAGAGAGCTTTTATCCTCAAGCCCAGAATGAAATTCAGGACATGCCGGTTTTTTTGAAGGAACAGATACTTTCACCTGTTAAATTCATAGATTCAGTTAAAAAGCTCTACGATGAGGGGGTAAGAGTATTTTTGGAAACCGGTCCATCTTCAGTACTCTCAAGCCTTGTAAAGAATATTCTGGCAGGAAAAGAGGTAAAAGTGATAGCATCAAACAATAGAAAGAGGAACTCTGTTGAATGCTATAAACAGGCTTTAGCTGAGCTTTTTGCCTGTGGTATTGAAATATGTCAGGTTCCTTTCGAAGGAGTGCATCAATTACCTTCAAGGCATGATTATAAGGAAGAAATATGTAAAGAGACATGTGTTGTTAACCCTATTGGCAGCAACAGTAAAGATTCCACTAAAGAAAGTATTGTTTACAGTGGTGTTTCCATAGGACTGCCCGGCTCTTTCAAAGAGATATTCTCAGAAGATAATTTCAAACTGCTTATGGAAGGTAAAAACCTCATTGAAATGCTTACCGACAGTGAGCGGGAGAACATGTTGGATCTGAATATTACAAGACTTATAAAAACTGAGGGAATTACAACTTTTAAAAAGATTTCAGCTATAAACGAAGTCATACAGTTGGCTGCAAAGTTTGGTAAGCTTGATATGCCAAAGGATTACCTTGTTGATGAAAAAGACCTGCGGCAGATGACGATAACTTGGTGTGCAGCTGTTGCTGCAGGGTATGAGGCTTTAAAGGATGCAGGAATTCCTCTGATTAGAGAATATGTAAAAACAAGTACAGTAGCTTTGTTGCCGGGAAGATTGGTTTTACCTGAAGAAATGCAGGAAGGAACGGGAGTTATTTTTGCCAATGGTTTTTTGGGAATAGAGCCTTTTATATCTGAGGTTTCGAAGTATATTGCATATAAATTCGGCAAAAAGACGAGAAATGATTTGATTGACTTCTATGAATCGGTAATTACAAAAGTAAGTGATAGAGATGTGAAAAAACTGTTGACCGACTGGTTTAGTCTCCATTATTCAAGGCTTTTGTATAATGGAGGTGAGGAGGATGTTTACGAGTTTAGTAAAGATTTTATGGCATCCATATCTTCGAGAGCCAACAACAGACTTGCTCAGTTCATAGGTGCAAAAGGTCCTAACTTCCATATAAGTGCTGCGTGTTCTTCAACGGCAAGTTCAGTGACAATTGCTGAGGATATGATCCGCGGCGGTCATGCTGAGAGGATGATAATAATAGGGGCTGAGGATCCAACTTCAAAAGAAGCGTTTCCGTGGATTGGAGGCAGTTTTTTATGTATGGGTGCAGCTACTAGCTCATCAGATGTTTATAAGGCTGCCATACCTTTCGATAATAGAAGGAGTGGTATGATAATAGGATCGGGTGCTGTAGGTCTTATTATTGAAAAGGAAAAAGATGTTTCTAAAAGGGGAATGAACGGAATTTGCAGGATTGTAGGAACTCATGTTTTCAATACTGCGGGTCACCAGACAAAAGTTGACAGTGCAAGGCACAGTATTGAGCTTGACAAGTTTATGTCCAGATTGGAAAAACAAGACGGTATTAACAGAATGAATATTGCCAGTAATACTGTATATTATTCAAATGAAACCTATTCATCGAAAAAAGGAGGATGCTCTTATGCTGAAAAGGCAGCTCTTAAGAAAAACTTTGGTGAAGGTTTCAGGGATATTAAAATTATTAATACAAAGGGAATGACTGGTCATACCATGGGTGCATCCGTAGAAGAAGCTGTAGCGGCTAAAGCTCTGCAATACCAGCAGATACCTCCTGTTGTGAATTTCAGGGAGCCAGATCCGGAGCTTGAAGGGCTTAATTTGTCCCGTGGTGGTTCCTATAAATTTGAGTATATATTAAGGATGGTTGCGGCTTATGGAGGACAAGGGAATTACCACCTTTTGCAGAAAATTGCATCTGGAGATGATAGAATTTGCGATAATAGGGCATATGCAGAGTGGCTAAAAACTATTACATCCTCGGAGGAAGGTCAGCTGAAAAAATACGGAAGGCTTCTTGTTGCAGAAGGAACAGGAAACCGGATTGATTCAAAAGCGTACAGCAACTTTGAGCAAGACGGCAAGGAAGAGGCTGTTGCAACATCCTTAAAGGAGAATGCTTCTGACAGGCAGAAGGTTTCGTTGCATCAATCGGATGTTGAAAGCATTGTGCTGGAGATATATTCTGCTGTAACAAAATATCCAAAGGAAGTACTTGATCTTTCAATGGAAATTGAAGCGGACCTAGGTATTGATACAGTGAAACAGGCAACGGTAATTTCAATGCTTGCCGAAAAGTTTGATATATCGCCGAGTGAAGCTGTAAAAATATCCGATTTTAAAACCATCGGACAAATAGTAAAGATGGTGCAGGAAAAAGCAGGGACAGGTAAAAATGAAACCATAGCTGTAACTGACACAATTGACAGCAGTCCTTCTTTTAATGCATCTGCAAGAAGCTGTACTGACGAAATATTGGAGATTATTTCTGAAATAACGAAATATCCTGTAAACATGCTGGATATAGATATGGAAATGGAAGCGGATTTAGGCATAGACACAGTTAAGCAGGCTACTGTATTTTCAATAATATGTGAGAAATATAGTATAAATGCTGACAATGCAGTAAATATTTCGTCATACCGGACAATTGCTTCGCTTATAGATTTTGTAAAATCGAGAATTGGTGATATGGAAAACATTCTAGTACAAAATGGAGACATTCTGGTACAAAATGAGAACATCAGAGGTGAAATTCAACAGCCTGTTGAAATAATAGGCGGTTCTCCGGGTGTAATGGAAATTGAAAGAAGTATTTTTAAAACCGATGCTAAAACCGATGCCAAGGGTGTAGAACAGGAGACGCTTGATATTATTTCCGGAATAACCGGATACCCGGTTGAAATACTTGAGAACGATATGGAAATTGAAGCAGACCTTGGTATTGATACAGTAAAGCAGGCTACAATTTTATCGCTTATCTGTGAAAAGTTTGGGATATCGGTGCAAGAAAATATAAACATTTCCCAACTGACAACCATTGGCAAATTAATTGATTTCGTTAAAAAGGCATGCAACACTGAATTACAGGATTCCAGCTGTGTTGAAAAAGAAACCGGAGTTCAAAGCCCGCATGCAGAACCCACTTTGCATAAAGAACTTGGTATACAAATTCCGGTCTTTATTGAAAAAAAGGCCGAGTCAAAAGACTTCAGCCTCAAGGGGAAGAACATATTGGTTATTGGGGATAACCAAAAAACAGTTGAAATGACAGTCGGTCATTTAGGTAGTTTCACAGAAAATATAAAGAAATTTTTGTTCGACACAATAAAAGAGCAGGAACTTGAAAGCAGAGTCATTGAAGCTTTTAAAAGCCCTGTTGATGTAATTCTTGATTGTACAAGTATAGGAATTAGCATAGATTTTGACAGTATAAACAGGGATGAAGAAGAAAAAATGTTATTTAACAGCAGTGAAGCAAGATTCGTATTTTATAAAAAAGTAATGGAAATTATTCCTGAGCCACAATTTAGAATTGTGTGTGCTGTATCAACCGATGGTTCTTTCGGGTATACAGAAGGTGGCAGTGCCGGTGAACCTTTTTATGGGGCTTTATGCGGATTTTACAAGGGGCTTAGAAAGGAATGGCCCAAATCTGTAATAAAAATCATTGACATTGGTGCTAAAGGCAAGAGTGGTATTAAAAAGGATGAAGTTTTACTTTTAGCTGATGAGCTTAAGGTCACAGACAATGATTACGAAATAGGTTTTACTGGAGGTAAAAGGAGAGTTCTTGCAATAGACTATCTGGATAAAGCAGAAATGAAGAAGATAAATATGGAAAAAGGCACACATTATTTTATCACTGGAGGAGGCAGCGGTATTACAGCCGAAGTATTAAAACATGTGTCTCAAGAACTGGAGGGAAGCTTTACAATTATAGGAAGAACAAGACTTCCGAAGGATATAGAGGAACTGGTTCTTTTGGATGAAGATTCTTTAAATAAAAAGAAAACCGAAATTTATGAACGGCTCCTAGAATCAGGAAGAAAGGCAACGCCGGCAATTATTGAGGAAGAATATAACAACCTCTTGAAAGCCATATCAGTATTTAATCTTCTCAAGGAGATTGAAAAAATGGGTAGCAGGGCATTGTATATTCCTTGTGATGTAAGAGACTATGATGGTTTAAGAACTGCTGTCAACGAAGCTGAAGGAAAGTTTGGACCGGTGAGAGCAGTAATTTATGCGGCTGGAATAGAGAAGAGCAGATTATTTGCTCAAAAGTCGATGCAAGAGTTCAGGGATGTGTTCTCGGTAAAGGCAAGAGGCATTTGCAACCTTTACAGGCTCATTGACAAAGAGAAACTTAAAGTATTCTTGGCCTTTTCCTCTATATCAGGCAGGTTTGGAAATGAAAGCCAGATAGACTATTGTGCTGCAAACAGCTTTATAAACAGCTTTATTGAAAAGATCAGGTCTTCAAATAAAAGTATACATGCTTTAAGTATTGCATGGTCGGGATGGAAGGAAACAGGAATGGCCTGGAGGAATGAATTTGTAAGGAAGCATTCCGAAGAATTGGGAATGAACCTGATAGAACCTGACAGAGGAGCATGTGAGTTTGTTAATCTTATGACACATCGCTTATCGGTCGGAGAGGTGATTTTAAGCAAAGGACTTGGCGATTTTGCAGATAAGCAAATGTTCTGCGGCGATTATAAGGATACTCCTCTGATTGATTGGGTTACAAAAAAAGGTGACATAATCGAAAAAGCTTTTAAAATATTTTCTGTAAAGAGGGATCCTATTATTGACCAGCACAGGCTTGGAACTACTCCGATTATGCCGGGAGTTGGCTTTATGGAAATGCTTGCCGAACACCACAGACTTAACTTTGGAATAAGCAAACACTATATTTACAGGAACATAAAATTTCATACACCTATGAAATTTTACCATGAAAAACCTGGGGAAATAATTCTTGTTTCACGTCTGGCAAGAGAGCCCAGGAGTATGGAAGCAGTATTTTATACCCATTTTGAAACCAAATTCGGAGTTTCAAAACTGACTGAGTTAAACAGTATGGCTATTGGCAATATACCCGGAGACTATGAATACTTGTATGCAATGAAGGATATTGAAAATGAATCTATGGAAGAGGGCTATACCAGAGGAGCATTAGAGGCTCTTAACTCCAAAACTGACCAGTCCATGCGGTTAGGACCGTTATTTGTTGACGGGGAAAAGGAGAGCAACGTATTTAAGAGAAATGAAAAAGGAGCAGTATACTCAATAAAGTTGCCTAAGGAGCAAACTACGAACCCAGGATATCCACTGGATAAATTCCTTACAAATCCATCTTTTATGGATTCTATTTTCCAAGCGTGCAGTGTGCATACCCAACTTAAAAACGACAGAGTATTTTTACCGTGGGAGGTTGAGGAATTCGGTGTATTGAAAGCGCCGAGGGAGCTATGCGGATACAAGGCTTATACAAAAGTAAAGGACGAGGATGATGAATGCAAAGTTTACGATGCTGTTCTTATGAATGAGCACGGTGAAATATGCTACTATGCGAAGAATGTTGTTATGAGGCGGATAAATTTATGATTTCAGACAACATGCCAGATGAACAAACAACGGAATATCGGCTAAACAATTGCCTGGAGGCTCTATCACTCAAATACGGTTTCTTTTATTCTGTTGTTGACATGAAGGCAATGGAGGATAAGTTCAAAAATAATGATAAAGGACTGTTTTCGGTTCTATCAGAGGCAGAACTTGATTATCTTGGGAAAACGAGATTATTTAAAAACCGCCTGCAATGGGTATCGGGAAGATATGCAGTTAAGTCAGCCCTATTCAAGTATAAATTTAAAACCTGTCGCAGCATTATAGACCTGAGAACTTTTGACATTCTAAAAGGGGCGAATTCCGCCCCTTTTGTTTCACAATACCCAGACATTGGTGTTTCCATAACTCACTCATTTCCATTTTGTATAGGCATAGTCTGTGATAGAAGGATAGGAGTAGACATAGAAAGAATAAATAAGTCTCATGGTGCACTGATACAGTACTTTTTCAGCCATAAAGAGAAGGAAGTTTTAAAAAATAAGACAAATGACCATGACTACTCAGTTCAGTCAATGATTTACTGGACAAGGAAGGAAGCTGTTTCGAAGCTGTTGGGACTTGGTATGAAGATGAACTTCAGAGAGCTTGATACAACAAAAGAGGAAATAATATTGGATTATCCGGAAAGTATCAACATAAAGCTTTCGTCCTGCATCAAGAACGACTTTTGCCTATCCCTCGCCACAGAGCAAGTCGGGGACGGTTCTTGACTTGCCTGGTTTTATTTGGCAAATGAATGGATTTAAACATGCGAAAACAAAAAAAGCGCCCTATTAACACGCAATTTTTTAAAGGTTTGGAGGTTTTGTTACACAAAAAGTCAGATGTTACTTAATAACTCAACTTTCCCACAGTATTTATGGGCTCTTTGCCACTAACGTAGCAT
>CAYPCH010000048.1:0-25342 GCA_964409165.1 uncultured Oscillospiraceae bacterium
GTTATTATTATTTGAACAATGCCCACGGCGATGTTACAGCATTAATCAATAGCACCGGAGATATCGTTAATTCATACAAGTACGATGCATTTGGAAATACCATTGAATCCGTTGAAAACGTTCAGAACAGATTCCGCTATGCAGGTGAACAGTTTGACCCAGTAACAGGTCAGTATTACCTCCGGGCTAGATTCTACAACCCAGTTGTGGGAAGGTTTACACAAGAGGATACATATAGAGGCGATGGACTGAATCTTTATGCATATGTGCAGAATAACCCGGTAAAGTATATTGACCCAAGTGGGTATAGTTGTGAAAGTAAAAATGATGTATATGCGGGAGTTGGTAATGGTAATACTCCTGATGTTCCAACTACAAGAGTACGACATTATACAAACAGGAAAGGGATAAGTGGAATCGAGCAGGATGGAAGTATTATTGCAAAAGATAATAACAGGGTCTATGTAGAACCAGCAAATAAAAAGCCTCTTAGCCAGATTGAAGCTGAAACAAAATACCAATTAAAACCTGGTAAGGGAAGGGACTATGTGGAGTTTGATGTTCCTGATTCTCTACTTGAATGGGTGAAAAATCCTAGATATGGGACACCCGAATTAACAATAAAAGGCGTCGTTGAGGAATTGATGAATCCAAACTTTGTAAGGAGGAAATAAGGCTATGCTGAAAGAAAATGAGAAAATAACATTATCGGGAGATGAAGCTATAAATGTATTAAAAGAGATAAACTTGATTTTGATATCGTTACATGATATGGGTTCTTACTACATGGATAAGGACAAAAGAGAGTATGAAAAAGAGACAACTCGTTTTATTGATGAGTGGAAGGTAACTCACAGACTTTCTAAAGTAAGAGGAATCATATCAGAGAAATTTAATAATGAACTTGGCAATGATGATATGGATGATTTGGAGAGAGCAATGGAAGGGTTAAAATACTGGCAAAAGCCAGGAGACAACGCAGAAGACATTATAGAATGATTTCCAATAGTAATTTTATCTGTAGACAAGGGGACGGTTCATAAAAGGGTCAATCGGAAGTTTTGCGCGAAAAAAAGACTCAACCAGTGGATAAACACTGAATTTTGAGTCTTTTCGCAACACGCGCAAAATTTTTGATTGCCCAGAAGAAGGAAATTGCGGAATATTAGGAACTATATTAGGAATTACTAAAAAGTTTTTTAAAAAAAGAAGGAGTTTTTTAATTTGTGTCGAATATGGAATTTCAATCTTTTTGCCCATACGATAATAATTTATCTTTAGTATACCATAAAAATGCCATCGCGTTAGCGATTTTGTTCTTCTCTTGCTTCCTCTACCTAATTTTGGGGGATTGCACAAAAAAAACATTTAATAGTTGTTTTCCATTGGATAGATACGGGCATATAGAATGAAGCTGAATTGCTGTCAGAGGATGAATAAACAAACGGATACATATTGACTGAAGTAGAAGGGGGTTTGTAAAAAAAGCTTAAAAATGTTAACAAATTCATTCCTAGGCTAATTCTAAAGATGTAAAAAGCTAATTCCAGCTACTAACCAGGTTTGGCTGTGGGCATGAAATTCGGAGGAATTCATGTCCACAGCCAAGCCGGACGATTTAGCACTATATTAAAAAATGGGGAAACTCAAAAGTCATATTCTTTACAACGTGATTAATTTTTGATAAAGTTATATGTGGCTTTACAATAGCCAAAATTTATTCCTTTGCATTTTTTTAAGGATAATAAGCTTACAAAGGAGCGTAATTTGATGGGAAATCTACTGGAAAATAAAAATATTTTGGTTATGGGAGTAAGAAATAAATGGAGCATTGCCTGGGGCATAGTAAAAGCAGCCCAAGAAGAAGGTGCACGTCTGATAATATCATATCAGGGTGAAAGAGAAAAGGCTAATGCCGAAGATCTAGGCGGAGATTCTGTCTTACAATGTGACATATCTTCCGATGAAGATATTGATAATCTTTTTAAAGATATTAAAGAAAAATACGGCGTTATACACGGGGTAGTCCACTGCATAGCCCATGCAAAAACCGAAGACCTTCAAAATGACTTTATAAATACATCCAGGGACGGTTTTGCCCATGCACTTGATATAAGTGCTTATTCCCTTGTAGCAGTGAGCCGCAGAGCAAAGGATTTGATGACCGAGGGAGGCAGTATTCTGACACTTACATATATGGGTTCGGAAAAGGTATTTCCGGGATATAATGTTATGGCAATTGCAAAAGCAGCCCTTGAAACAAGTGTAATGTACCTTGCATCAGATCTTGGACCAATGAATATAAGGGTAAACGCCATATCCGCAGGTCCTATAAAAACCCTTTCAGGTAAAGGTGTAAAAAGTTTCAGTAGCATATTAGATACAGTTGAGACAAGAGCCCCTCTTAGAAGAAACATCACGCAAGAAGACCTTGGAAAGGCTTCATTATTTTTATTAAGCGACCTGTCAAGCGGTATGACAGGGGAAGTTCTCCATGTGGACAGCGGTTATAGTATCATGGGCATATAGTATTTTCAAAACATTTGAAGCCCTAAACAGATAAAACTGAGTACCCATCGAAGGTACTCAGTTTTATCTGTTTAGAGCCATTTCCTGAAAGGAAATCCGGCAAAAAGCAAGGGGGCTCGATGACCCAAAGCTTTTTGTTTATTTCACGAATACTTTCAGTGCACTGTGTATAAATCTTACATTGATCGGCAGTCCAGTCCCTTTTTCACCATCAATACTCAGAGAAACATCACTTGAACCCTTGATAATGCATGATTTTGCCCTTAAGTTAACTATATTTTTGTTGTTCAAAGTTTCATTGCTCAATACACTGAAAAAGACTCCCGCCAAGTCTATATGGCTACAACTCTTAATCAGTACAATATCCATAAGACCGTCCGAAATATCAGCTTCCGTAACAATATTGTTGAATCCCCCCGCCTGCTTCCCGTTCAATATGACAAAGAGCACTATATCATCTTCTATAGTCTCTTCTTCTGTTTGTACCATCAGCTTGTAGGATTTGATACTGGCAACTTCACTAAGTGCCTTCAGATAGTAGGCAAAAGGTCCGAAGTTCTTTTTCAACTCACTATGAGTGTTAAAAGATACACCCACAAAAGCTCCTCCAGCACAGGAACTTAAGAAATATGTCTCTTCATTGATAAGCCCTGCATCAACTGCTATCGTTTTCCCTCCTAAAACAACATCAAGACACCCATCAAGGTTTAACGGTATTTTCAGTATTGATGCAAAGTCATTGCATGTACCCGCTGGAATTATACCCATAGGAATATCAATACCGCCCTTCAATATAATATTGCTCACAAAATTCAGTGTTCCGTCACCGCCTGAAGAAATAATGAATTTGTAGTTATTCTTCTTAAGAATATTAAGAAGAATATCCCCTCTATCATATTGAATCCTGTACGGCTGGAGCAAAACCCCCTCATTCTGAAACCTTTCAATGATATAATCAAGCTTCTGGGGAAGGCTATGGTCACCGGAAAACGGATTATAAACCAAAATTGCTTTATCCATACCTATATGCTTACCTTTCATAGCTATATTCTCGCACCCTTACCTATTATAACAGGAAAACTAGGTATTCCTTTTAGGTTTATCCCTTTTGACAGTACAACATTCTTATCAATTATTATATTGTCAATATCAACATCCTCTTCAATAACCGACCCCTGCATAATTATACTGTTTTTAACCACTGCACCTCTTTTTATAGTGACTCCTCTGAAAAGCACTGAATTCACAACAGTTCCTTCAATTATGCATCCGTCGGCAACTATTGAGTTTTTCACGTCTGCCTCGGGGTTATACTTTGCAGGGGCTTCATCTTTCACCTTTGTGTAGACCTTTCCATACTCTTCAAACAGCTGATGCCTAATTTCAGGCTTCAACATTTCCATATTCACCTTATAATATGTATTAATTGATTTGAAGTTTCTCCAATAACCATTAAATTTATATCCATATATATTTAAGGATTGAAGCTTATTTATAATAACATCCTTGACAAAGTCATACTTCCCGTAAGCTGCACATTCTTCAAGAAGTGTAATCAGAAGCTCCCTTTTTAGTATGTATATCCCCATTGAACAGGTAGTTGTTTTGGGGTTTTTATGCTTTTCTTTAAAATCTATTACCTTTCCGCTTTCATCCACTGTCATGGCTCCCATGTGAGAAAGCTCTTCTGGTGGAAAATCGGTCATATCCCTGTAGGCAATAGTTATATCTGCATTCTTTTCTATGTAGTAATCCAACATGGAATCAAAAAGCATCTTATATACACAATTGCCCTGGGCAACAATCACATACTCCTGAAAACTCCTCTTAAGAAAAGTGATATTGTGTACCATTGCATCAGCACTTCCCTGATACCATCCGGAATTCTCATCCGATAAAAAAGGCGGAAATATGAATAATCCTTCATTTCTTCTATCAAGATCCCACTCTTTTCCCGAACCAAGGTGATCCATTAGCGAGCGGAAGCTGTACTGAGTAAGAACACCTATGTTTGTAATTCCAGAGTTAACCATATTGGATAAAACAAAATCAATTACCCTGTATTTCCCTCCAATCGGCACAGCAGTACTTGACCTAAACTCAGCCAATTCTTTAAGCCTGTTATCTTTTCCTCCCGTCAACACAATCCCCATTGTACTCTTCACTCACATTCACCTCCTTTTAAAACGCTCTTTCCTGAATCTATTTTCAATGAGCAGTAATCACTCTCGAATACATTGTTATCAATTACAACATTTTTACCTATTTCGCAATTATCGGGAACATAAGTTCTTTCACCTATAACTGTTATTCCCGAGTTGTATAAAGCCGGTTTAATCTCATTCGGAACTGTTTCACCGGATCCCATTATAACATTATTCCCAACTTTTGAACCTTCACCAATAATACTCTGACTAATATGTGAATTAACTCCTAATACAGTATCGGACATAATTATTGAATCCTCAATTATCGTACCCTCACCAACATATACACCTGGAAAAATAACCGAATTTTTTACGCTTCCGTATATCATACAACCTTCTGATACAATAGCCTTCTTGATACTTCCCTCAGGACCTATGTAATGAGGTGGCTTAACAGGATTAGGCGTAAATATTTTCCATGCCGGGTCAAAAAGATTAAAGTCAGGCACCCTGCTGATCAAGTCCATATTGGACTCCCAGTATGCCTCTATTGTTCCTACATCCCGCCAATAGCCGCTGAATCTGTATGCCCACATGTTTTTCCCTTCGTCCAGCATCATAGGAATAATATTTTTGCCAAAATCATGGTCTGTCTGACTGTTCTGGTCATCCCTTATAAGATAATCCCTCAGTATACTCCAGTTGAATATGTAAACTCCCATTGATGCAAGATTGTTCTTAGGGTTTTTGGGTTTTTCCTCAAATTCAAATACTCTCCCTTCATCGTCGGTATTCATAATACCATATCTGCTTGCTTCCTCCCATGGAACATCAATTACGGAAATTGTTGCATCCGCGTTTTTCTCCTTGTGAAAATCAAGCATCTTTGAGTAATTCATCTTGTAAATATGGTCTCCCGATAAAATTACTACGTACTCGGGTGAATGCTTATCAACATAATGAATGTTTTGAAAAACGGCATTTGCAGTACCCTTGTACCACTCACCCATTTCAGCTTTAAGATAAGGTGACAGGATAGTAACTCCTCCACTTATCCTGTCCATATCCCAAGGCTTTCCGATCCCTATATGCGCATTAAGCTCCAACGGTTGATACTGGGTAAGTACACCTACAGTATCTATATCAGAGTTAATACAATTGCTTAATGAAAAATCAATAATTCTATATTTACCTCCGTACAAAACAGCAGGCTTTGCAATATTCTTAGTCAGTACCCCAAGTCTGCTTCCCTGACCTCCCGCAAGCAAGAGGGCAATTATCTCCTTTGTATGCATTAATTCGCCACCTCGTAATATTATATTGAACGCAATAAAGACAATCACTTTACAATTCAATCAGATAATAAGTATATTCTATACAACTTATGTTTATCCTTTTTTAATGAATATAAATAACAAGAAACCCACAAAAACCTCTTAACTCCAGAACAAAAGCCTGACTTGTACCATTCTAATTTACATTCAACCTGTCATATACTTTATTGTTTATTTTAACTTTAGTGTCCTCAAGCAGCTCATCAATGTATTTTTCGTAATCCTTTTCAAGTATTTCATTCTCAATAATATTCCTTGCCTCCTCATATGGAACAAAACCCATATCTTCCCTTTCAATGCATTTCACAATAGTATAGTCCTTATCTCTTTCAATTATTCCGCTTGTTTCTCCAATTTCAAGCTTTCTTGCTTCATTTAGTATATCCATTAAAGCTTCACTCTCTTTATTCTGGTTCTCACTAAAAAAAGAGTGCACCAACAATTCGTCGTCCTTATTATATAACCTGGCAACACTGTCAAAGGACTCCCCACCATTAAGCCTCTTTTTTGCATCTTCAATTCTTTCCCTTGCCGATATTTTTCTTTCTTCGCTTATTATACCCTTATTATCAACAAATTGAACAGAAATTCTCTGTACTATTATATTATCAGGAATCTTAAATACAGTGTCTTTTTGCAGTTCGTAGCTTTCTTCCAGCTTTTCTTCTGATATAAGAAGCTCTTTTTTTATTAATTTTTCTTTAAGACCTGAAACCATATTATCAAAAGTATAACTAAAATAACCTGCTTCACTATATTCATCAGGACCATAAACAATCTTGTTGCTTTTTAATGCATCTGCCCTTGACTTATTTTCCTTCTTTAATTCTGCTAAAAAATCTTTATAGTCAACGGATTTAATAATCCCCTTCTCTTTTGCCTGTATTTGCTGAACCTTGATTCTGACCAACTCTTGTAATGCCTTCTGTTTTGCTATCTCTCCCGGTACTTGTCCGTCAATAGCAGTTGTCCAAAATCTATTACTGTTTTCTATGCCGTATTTTTTCTTGAAGTAATCCAAAACCTCAATACTCTTATTGTTGAGCTTCATATTAAATTCCCTTACATAAATTGGCTCAGCATTTACATATGCAACCTTCGAAAAGTCGTTATAAAAAGCTCCTGTTTGATTTCCTACAGCAACAATCACCAATCCAGATAAAACAAGTAAAACAGCTGTTAATATAATAGCAATAATCCTTTTTGGCGGTTTTTTCGTTATACAGACATCGCTGTTTGACCTAGCCAAAATGCCTTCCTCCTAGTATATTGAATGCGACAAAATCTTATACTCCGCTTCAATCTTAAGTAATTTTATGCCAATCACAAAAATAATTTTCTTTGCATACATTAATCTCCAAAATTAAAACAGATATAATGTCTTATTAGGATTATATAATATATCATCAGGTCTCTCAAGTGTATTTCACGCCATTTATGGTAAAAACCTTTTATTGTGCGGCTTCAGCTTGTTTTTGAATGCTTTTTATATTCTGCCGGACTATATCCCGTATACTTTCTGAACAGTCTGCTAAAATAACTAGATTCCCTGTAGCCCAACATTTCACTGACTTCATAGGTCTTAAAACCACTATCTTTTAAAAGTCTCTTTGCCCACTCCATTTTAACCTTGGTTACATATTCCAGAAAATTATAGCCTATTTCCTGCTTAAAAAGCGAACAAAAGTAATTTTTGCTTATATTTAAATAATTTGCAATGGTTGAAAGTGTGATTTCTTCTTCAATATGCTCAAGAACATATTCACAAGCTTTTTTTATAAGTGCGTTGTTCATGGAAGGTTTGTACTCACTTACGACACTTAAAAGGTCAGTGACAAAGCAAATAAAATATTCTTTAATTTCATCTCCTGAATTCAAACTGGAAAAATCAATATTTATAAATTTATTAAAATCGCAAAGCTTGTTTATGAAATCATGCTCGTTATCTATATATTGAGAAATATTAAAAACAAGCTGATTTGCTGCAACAGCTGTTCTTTTCACATTATCCCTTGATGCCAGCATAATCTCGTCAAAAATGTTATGGGCAAGTTTTACAGCTCTTTCATCTCCTGAAACAATATACTCGGTCAACAGCTTTTCTCTCTCAACAGGATAAAGGAGATTCTGCTTTCCGTCACTTTCCGATTGATTTATATGGATTACCCTGTTGCCTCCAAGAACATACTTATGCCTGAGTGCCGCCTTGGCTCCCATGTAACTTAAGCTTATGTCGTTGATGTTCTTTTGAAGATTGCCAACACCAATTGTAACCCTTACATTGACGTCTAATTTTATGTCTTTCAAAATCTTATCAAAAAAATCTGCCGATATATCTTCAAAATCTTTTGAATCAATGTTTGAAACAGGCTGAAGAATTACGCTTATTACACCTATGTCCATATCTACCATTACACAATTCATGTCTTTAAATTTTGTCAGTACTTGCTGGATTATTTTCCTGACTTCATTAATCATTTCTTCAAATTTACCACTTTTGACCCATTCCCTAGAATTGGAATCAAAATTGCCGATTTCAAGGATTCCAACCTGAACCATCCTTCTGTACAGGTTAATATTGTATTCATTGATTAAATCATCAAATGCCTGGAGAGGCAACTCTTTACCCCTTAAAATATCATACAGTATTTTTTCCCTCGAATAAGAGAAATTCAATTTGAATTTTTCCAGAAGTTTTGTGTTCTGATCCTGTTCAGCCTTCTGGGTAAGAAGCAAATTATAGGCTTTTTTTAGTGCCTGTGCAACTTTTTCTTTTTTAAGAGGCTTTTGTATATAATTATACCCTCCAAGCAGTAATGCATGTTTTAATCTCAAGTAATCATCAGCATCACTTAAGAACAATACCAAGGAAGATAATCCCTGCTCATTTATGGCGTTCATTAACTCTATACCGTCCATTTTAGGCATAGTTATATCAGTTATTACAAGGTCAGCACGACGAAGGCTCAGTCTGTGTAATGCATCCATCCCGTTATTTGCATAACTTACAACATCGAAGCCTAAATCGCTCCACTCTATTTCACTTTTCATCCACTCTTCAACTGCTGCATCGTCATCAACTATTACAACACTAAACAAAATCAGATCCTCCCTCATTAATACCATGCACAAATCAGATTTTTTGCTTTTTTACAAAAATGCTACAGAATTATCTAAGACTAAAGCCGGATCTACCATATATAAACTAATATTAATACTATATCTATTTGTTGTCAAATACTTTTATTTCTTGCGAAGACAGAGCGTGAAAATATATTTCCACGCTAAAAAAGAGGCTATTTCACCTCTTTTTTACATATCTCCCTTATAATTGTGCCATTTTAAAATTCTTGTTTATTATTTTGTTGGTTAAAGGCTTTAAGCCTTCTCCACTTACATATGCTGAATATGCAATCAGTACTTTTTTTTCAGCTTCAGTCAATTTCACAGATTTCTTTGGTTGCATTACCTTTTCCATAGTACTGCCCCCTTCTATTAAGTTAATTTAATTATACCTTAATAATAGCCGAAACTGAATAGTGCATTAGGCACCTTTTTTTAATACTAAAACCCTATTTTTTTGTAGTACTCTTTTTTGAAGTCTTTTTCTCTGCCGTTTTTGCTACGGACTTTGATGCTGCTGACTTCGATGCTGCTGACTTTGATGCTGCTGACTTCGATGCTGTCGACTTTGATGTTGTTTTCTTTTCTTCAGAATATGCTACTTTAGAAGTTGATGATACCGACCTTGACGCTTTTTTGGCAACCCTAAAGGAATAGTTTGCCTGCGAATTATTGTCCCAGTTATCTCCACCATCTTTAAATGCAATATTCAAACTATCATAAGAACTAACTTTAATTGTGGTTTTAAAAATACCTTCTTCTCTTTGCATTGGGAGATAATCTTTTTCTTGCCAATCCTCACCGTAGCCGATATGCGCATACACCATGTCCGCTCCATTTTTTGCGAGCAAACCGCTATATACGAGGGTAACTTCATCTCCGGCACTTATTGAACCTTTTGAAAGTTCAACACCGTTATCTTCGTATAACTGCTTTGTCTTAGCCATAACAAATCACCTCTTAATTTGATTTTAGTAATTCCAAGCTTCCCCTAAAACAGCATTGTTTAACCACACTTTTTATTTTTATTAAATTTAACATTTGACAAGAATTAATAGTACAAATAAATCCTTCCTACTTACTATTCGGAATATTTTTCATAAAAGTTTACTAAAAAACATAAATTTAAAAATAATTTTATATAAAAAAACTGTATCCGTCAACTTTCTTTTTTGGCTATTCGTTTCAAAAAACGCTCTACATCCATTAATATGTGTATATAATTAAATTTTAATTCATTATCTTTTACTTAAAGAAAATCATTTTTTCCAATGTCGGGGAAATATTCAAGGCTTTTTTTATACTTGTATACTCCTCAATAAGTGCGCTATTTTGCGTTTGCGTCTTAAGAGCCCTAATCATAAGGTTTTTGGGAGTCTCAACAGGGGAAATATATTCTACAATTGAGACCTTATATCCAAGTGATTCCAATAACAACGCCCTTATACCGTCGGTCAGCACATCTGCCATTCTTGCTTTTAAAATACCGTGCTTAAGTATATCTGCAAAAGGCGGATAGGAGTACTGGCTTAAAATTTCCTGCTGACAGCAAGGCACCATAACCATTGCCTTGACACCATTATTCACACCTAAAGCAATAGCTTCATCAGTTGCAGTATTGCATGCATGAAGGCTTATAACCAAATGAATATCTCTTTGAGTCCTGTAATTCCTGATATCCGTCACCTTGAATTCCATGTTATGATAACTCAGATTTTCAGCTATTTTTTTTGACGCTTCTATTACTGTTTTTGAATAGTCAAGTCCAATAAAATAGCATGGTTTTCTTAGGACTTCCCGTATATAGTAATTCAAAACAAAAGTAAGATACGACTTTCCGCACCCACAGTCTAAAACAGTTATGGTACCGTGCTCATCCAAAATAGTCTTTATGAGGTCATCTATAAGCTCAACAAAGTGATCTATCTGGTTGTATTTTCTTATCATATCGTTTTTTATCTTTCCGTTGCTTCCCAAGATTCCTATTTCCTTAAGCAGCTCATCAGCCTGACCAACTTTTATGTAATGCTCCCTGCCAGATATCTGATTGTTCTCATGATGTGCCTCTATTGTTTCTTTACATGCCACTGCTTCTCTTGTCTTCATCCTGACATTTTTGTCATCAGCTTCAACAATTATGGTTGTACCTCTTTGCTCATATGTAAGTACAAGACTGTCGTAATTCTGTGCATGCTTCAAAACTCCCGAAGCCATCCAATCAATCTCAAGTACTTCAGTATTACCGTTGAAATTCATTTTTATTTTTTCTTTTTCCATAGTTATTTTTGCATTGAATACTTTTGTACCAGATTTAAATTCAATTAGAATTTTTATAAAATAATCCTTATTTTCCTTAAGCCTCTCGACAATACCCGATAAAAACAATGAAAACTTGTCAAGACTCTGCTTCTTCATTTTGCCTTAACGCCTCCACTTCTTCCTCTAAAAGCTCTCTGCACTCACCTAACGCAAGTCTTTTATCCAGCTTCAGTCTACCCATTTGAGTACGTTTTAAATACTTTACCTTTTTCCCGGATGCTTCAAACATTCTCTTTATCTGATGAAACTTACCTTCATATATTACTATTTCCACCTCAGAGATATTCCCACCCTTTAATATATAAAGTTCTGAAGGAAGTGTCCTGTAGCCGTCATCAAAAACAATTCCATCGGCAAACGCCTTAACATCCTCATAAGAAACATTCCCTTCAACTAAAGCATAATATCTTTTGGACACATGCTTTTTAGGCGACAATATTTCATGCGCAAGTTGTCCGTCATTTGTCATAAGAAGAAGTCCCTCGGTATCAATATCAAGTCTGCCTGCCGGAAATAAATCAAAACACTTGAACTCCTCCGGTAAAATATCCTTTACTGTCTTAAGACTTTTGTCAATTGTTGCAGAAACAACCCCTTGAGGCTTGTTCATCATGACATGGATAAACTTGCGGTATCTTAAAATCTCACCTTCAACATCAATTGTACTATTTTCAGGAGCAACATGCAATCCGCTGTCCTTGACTATACTATCGTCAACCTTGACTTTCCCATCTTTTATAAGTTGCTTTATTTCTCTTCTTGTTCCAAAGCCAAAATTGGATAGTATCTTATCAATTCTCTGCGTATCTCTCAAAATATCACCATCTTTAATTCATCATTCTCCAACCCTTAGGATACAGGTTCTTCAGCATATCGCCGGTCTGCTTAGCCCAACCTGCCGTACAGCCGTCAACCAAAACCCCTACATACCCCTTTCGACCCTCAATCATCAAGGTTTCTCCCTTAAGGTATCTTATTATTTCAAGGGAGCCAGACCCAAAGTCTATTGTATTTTTTATATCTTCCTTTTTTAGTGACATAATCAATGAATGTGAAGGCTCAAACCTTTTGTCCTTGATTTCCCCCAAAAACCAACCGAATTTGAACAACTTTATTCCTGAAAGTTCCGGAAAGCCAATAGGTAGAGAGTAAAGGTTTTTTCCTTTAACAAACAATTGTCCTTTTATATCACGGTTTAAATTCTCCTTTACAAAGTTGTAAAAAGGTTCTATTGTTTTATCCATTCCAGTGCCATGAATTTGTTTGGTGGATACCAGTTTATCAGCTACCTGTCCATTCTTCTTAAGAAGAGCCGCAAAATGTCCTTCTCCTTTAACCTTGTGAGGCCAAAGCCTTGCAGTTTTTAAAAGCTCCGGATTGTTATCCGACCAATCAGGTCTGCCACTCTCTATACCTGCAATCCTCTTTATTTCCACCAACTCGTATTGTTTGAACTTATCAAGAAAATATGAAATCATTTTCTCGTTTTCTTCTGGCGAAAAAGTGCAGGTTGAATATAAAATGTTGCCACCGGGCTTGAGCATACGGTCGACACTATCAAGTATATTCCTCTGCATGCCGCAGCACAAGTCACATTGATACTTATCCCAGCTTTTTATCGCATCCTCATCTTTTCTGAACATGCCTTCACCTGAGCAAGGTGCATCTACAAGTATTTTGTCAAAAAAACCTTCAAATTTCAATGCAAGCCTTTCGGGTGACTCATTAGTTACAATTGCGTTGGTTATTCCGTAAAGCTCTATATTTTTCATCACTGCTTTCAATCTGCCTGCATTTATATCATTGACTACCAGTAACCCTTCTCCTTGCATTCCCGCTGCCATTTGAACGGTTTTGCCTCCCGGTGCTGCACATAAATCAAGAACATTTTCACCTGGACGGGCATCAATAACTGCTCCCGGTAGCATCGCACTAGGTTCCTGTATATAGTAAAGTCCCGCATGGTAATGAGGGTGCTTTCCGGGCTTGTCCCCATCAAAGTAATAAAAACCGTCCTCAGCCCATGGAATAGGTTCAAGCCTGAAAGGTGAAAGCTTCTTAAATTCATCAACCCCAATCTTCAAGGTATTGACCCGAAGACCATAATATCTTGAAAAATCAAAAGATTTTAAGAATTCGTCATATGCTTTACTATCTAAAAGCATCTTCATTTTTTCCAAAAATATTACCGGCAGTTTCATGTAACAACCCCATTTTAAATAATTATACCCAACAACCTCCATCAAACTAAAGAACCAGATCAAAAATTTCGGGTGCAAACTTCCTTATTGCCTCCTCCAATTCCTGTTCCCCTATAGAGGTAATCCTTCCGCCTTTATATTGCTCGTCAATCCATTCCTTTATTCTTTCAACACGCTCATCCTTCTTGTTTATCTTCTTGTTGCCTTCCAACCCAAAATATGTGTTAATCCAGTGGGTTATTCCGGCAAGTCCGGATGTCTGATTTATTGCAACACCTACAGGCCTTTTTAGCAATTTGGCTGTATCAAAAATATTATAGATTTCTTCATTTTTTATAAGACCATCCGCATGGATACCTGCCTGTGTAACATTAAAATGTCTTCCGACAAACGGAGTTCTGCTTGGTATCTGATAATCCAGTTCCTTCTCATAATACTCTGCTATTTCTGTTATAACAGTTGTATCCATTCCGTCGGTCGTTCCACGAAGTTGAGCATATTCTATAACCATTGCCTCTAAAGGTGTATTACCTGTCCTTTCACCGATACCCAGAAGGGAACAATTCACGCTCGAAGCTCCGTACAACCATGCGGCTGCCGAATTGCTCACCGTTTTATAAAAGTCGTTGTGCCCATGCCATTCAATCAACTCACTCGGGAATCCTGCATGGTGTCTTAGCCCGTATATTATTCCCGGAACACTACGTGGCAGGGCAACCCCCGGGTATGCAACTCCATATCCCAAGGTATCGCATGCACGTATTTTTATGGGTATTTTGCTTTCCTCCATAAGATTTTTAAGCTCAAGTGCAAAGGGTACGACAAATCCATAGAAGTCAGCTCTTGTAATATCTTCAAAATGGCATCTTGGCTTAATACCTACATCGATGGCACTTTTTATTATATCCATATAATGATCCAGAGCCTGTTTTCTGGTCATATTAAGCTTCTTGAAAATATGGTAGTCGGAACAGCTTACTAAAATTCCGCTTTCCTTCATTCCCATATCTTTTGCCAGTTTAAAGTCATTTTTTGTAGCCCTTATCCAACTGGTCACCTCAGGGTACTTATACCCTCTTTCCTGACATTTGTAAACAGCTTCCTTGTCCCTGTCACTGTAAAGGAAAAATTCACACTGTCTTATAACCCCTTTAGAACCACCTAACCTGTTAAGAAGGTCAAAAAGATGAACAATCTGGTCTACCGTATATGGAGCACGGGATTGTTGCCCGTCTCTGAAGGTTGTGTCGGTTATCCATATTTCGTCTGCTGGAAACATAGGTACTCTTCTATGATTAAATGTGCATTTCGGTATTTCATCATAATTAAATATATCCCTATAAAGATTCGGTTGGGCAACATCCTGAAGTGAATACCTGTATTGGATTTGCTCTAATGTATTTGTTCTCTTATTAAACTCTATCATGCCTAAGCCCCCTTATTTATTACCAAAGATAAGATTTTAACCAATCAGTATTTTGTTTGTATGTATGTATTTAAGTATTATTGTATACAACCATACAATGGCTGTCAATATATTTATTGCTCACTAAACTTATTTTTTTATTTGTTTATTATATATCTATAACATTTTATTCGGAAAAGAAGGATTTTGAATTCTTTTATCGAAAATTAATATATATCTGCATTTCTTACATTATATCCGTTTGCTAATTTTTCTTGGAGGTAAAATTATGAAGTCTTTTGATAATAAACCATCGTTTATAACAAAAACAGCAATTTATTTCCTTCCTGCCTATATTTTTATTATTATTTTTAGTACAGTTGCCTGGGCACTGACTCACAGCTTTCAAACATTTTTACTTCTACTTATATGCGGTATTGTAACACTCATACTTATTGACCTTGGATTTGCCAAGTTGTTTAAGAACTTAACAAACAATTTGAAATCGGATATGGAAACCTTAAAAAATGGTGATTACTCAATCATGCTTAACACAAATAAATATTTCTTGTTTAAGTCTGTTGCTGGTGGAGTTAATGGAATTGTTTCAGACATCAAACTTCTTATAGACAACTTTAATAACCTATCTGTTTCAATCATGGATGCTTCAAAAACCGTTATTGAAACATCACAGCAGGCATCCTCCGCTATGGTGGATATTGCAAAAACCATGGATGATATCGCAAAAGGTGCCTCTGACCAAGCTGAACAAGCACAAGAAGGAGTCAAAATGGTAGACAACCTTTCAGAGCAAATAAACTTTGTATACGAAACCTATCACCAGGTTACTGATGAAACCAATAAAATTAACAGTTTGAATAAAATTGGACTGGATTCCGTAAACATACTCAGAGGCAAATCAAAAGAAAATTATGAATCCACCGAAAAGATTTTTTCAGTAGTAACAAATCTTACAAACACTACTAAGAACATTGGAGTCTTTGTTGAGTCTATTGAAAATATTGCAGAACAAACAAATCTCCTTGCGTTGAATGCAGCAATTGAAGCTGCAAGGGCTGGAGAAGCCGGAAAAGGATTTGCAGTTGTGGCAGAAGAAGTAAGAAAGCTTGCAGACCAGAGTAGACAGTCGACCGAAGAGATAAATCTTCTAATGCAAAGTATACAGCAGGAATCCCAGCAGGCAATTACATCCATGGAAATTATGAAAAAAGTCTCTCAAGAACAAAATACAGCTGTTAACAAAACAGATAGTGCATTTAATGATATAGCAAATGCAATAATATATATTTTTGAAAAAATAAATGAAGTAAACCTATCGGTTACTAAAATGCAAACTGACAAAATGCAAGTTACTTCCGCTATTGAAAATATATCATCGGTATCAGAGGAAACTGCTGCTTCAAGTGAGCAAATCGCTGCTACTACCGATCATGAATTAAAATCTATAGAGGACATGAGAGAATCAGCTGAAGAACTCGGTGAACTAGTTGAAGAACTTAATGAAAAGTTAAAAAAGTATAAAATAAGTTAATAACTCAATAAGTTAAGTGACAGGCACCTAGATGTGTCAGAACGCCATAACCGTTAGTTATCTGTACTCTTGTAATAGTACAGTTGTCAACAGTGAATCTCCATGAATCTTCAAGTTTCATTCCAAGCAGATAAGTCAGAATAAACCTTATTGTTCCCAAATGGGTTACAATAAGGTAAGTTCCGCTATCCTTTGCCAGTATAACATCATCAACAAACCTTATATTCCTTATATATGATTCCTCCGCACTTTCACCTTTTTCAACAGAATAGTTTATCCAGTTCTTTTCCCACTCGGAACGCTCCTTAGGATATCTTTTACATATTTCATCGTATGTTAAATCATCCCATATACCGAAATTCCTTTCTTTTAAATTATCGGAATATACTATTTCCATATTGAGTTTTTCATTTATAATTTCTGCTGTTTTACTTGCCCTTTTTAAAGAGCTTGAATAGATTCCATCAAAAGTAATCCTTTTTAATTCCTCTCCTAATTTGCAAGCTTGTCTGATGCCTTCGTCATTAAGCTCAGCATCCGTCCACCCGAGAAAAGTCTTTTTCTTATTGCTATCAGTTTCACCATGTCTTACAAATATCAACTCCATCATATATATTTTCCTCCCAATACAATCAATCTTTTCAAAAAAACAACTCCCATCGCTATCTTAATTCCCCTAAAAGGCATTTTACAAGCCATAGGAAAACACATATACCATTGCAAGGTAAATTGTCTGATTGATTTCGCAAACAGCCCCTAAAGTATCTCCTGTAGCTCCACCAATTTTTAGTGAAAAAACTTTTACAACAAGTAAAGATGAAAAAATCAGTACAAGACCAAGAACCACTCCTTTTAAACCCAATACGGAAAAGAACAATGTAAGATGAATGATAGAAGCTAAAATCACTTCTTTTATACCACAGTACCCTATAAAAGATTTCCCTAATCCTTCACCTTCCCTTGCATATCTTGAAACGCCTGCAGCAACAGGCAAACCTATTCTGCCTGCCACAGGAAAGAGCAGTAAAATTGCACCTTCAAATAACGGGTTAAGTCCATTCAGCAGTGCATTGTCAATTATAAGAATGCTTACCAAAGCCAGTACGGCATTTGTTCCAACCCTGCTATCCCGCATTATTTCAAGAACCATCTCCTTCGGTCGGTTTGAAAACAAACCATCGAATGTATCTCCAAGTCCATCTAAGTGAAGTCCTCCCGTCAAAATTATGTACACTGTTAATACTATGGCACTTGTAGCAATCACAGGAAAAAGTTTACTTGATAACAAATAGACAATGAAAAGAATCCCCCCCAGCAGTAATCCAACTATTGGGGCAAAGACCAGTCCTTTGCCGTAGTCTTCATCTTTGCCGTCTATATTTACCGGCACAGGAATAATTGTTAAAAATCTGAATAAAAGTATAAATCGTTTAAAATAAATCACAGTAGCAACTCCATATTAAAAATATATTTCACCATTGTCAAAATGGCTATTTTGAATGGGATAAAGATTTTATACGCATTTCACTCATTTCTTAATGTAATATCACGAAAATTGATTTTTTCAATGTAGATTCATTTTCGTGATTAATATAGGTTATTTAATTTTTAGCGGAATACCCGATACACATAAGTAAACTTCATCTGCAACTTTTGCAAGCATTTGATTGGCTCTGCCTGCAACATCTCTAAATGCTCTTGATAGTTTATTTTCAGGGACAATCCCCATGCCCACTTCGTTTGTCACTGCAATAAACAATCCATCAGAATATTCAATGAATTCTATCAATTTTTCAATTTCCCTTTTTATGTCCTGCTCAATTCCAAGCACTTCACTTTCATTGATATTCTGCCAATCAGATTCTTTTTCCATAATTATATTGGTAACCATCAGCGTAATACAGTCAAGCAAATATACTTCCCTCTTACTGCCCGTTTTGCTTAAGTGTATGTCAAAATCCTTATATGCTTCAAGCAAAGACCAGTCCCCAGGTCTCTGTTCTCTATGCTTTCTCACTCTCATCTTCATTTCACTGTCAAAAGGAACAGAAGTAGCAATATACAGAACATCTTTCCCAGTGCCTTTTGCAATAGATTCTGCAAAATTGCTTTTACCGCTTCTGGCACCTCCCGTTATAAGAATAAATTTCTTCATTTTATTTTAAAATCCGCCTCCCTGTCTTGTTATTGATTTTAATAAAAATCAGAACAGTCATCGGTAAAGCATGTTAATAGAACATGCTCTTTGCAAGAACTGCATATATTAAAAGAAAAATCAATCCCATAACCACCATGGCTATAATAGATGTAACAATCATAATGGTTATGGTATATGAAATATCCTTCATGCCGATTTCTCTGGTATTGTCACCGATAAAGGGTTTTTCCACAATTTTGCCCGAATAGCTAGCCGCCCCCCCTAGTTCTATACCAAGCGCTCCTGCTATTGCTGCTTCAGGATATCCTGAGTTGGGGCTGTTGTGTTTTTTTCCGTCTCTGAGCATTATTCTAAAACATCCTTTGGCATTCTTTCCTGTCAAAAATGAAGCTGTTGCTATCAGAAGAGCTGTAAACCTTGCAGGTATAAAATTCACAATGTCATCGAGCTTTGCAGAAGCCCATCCTAAATTAATATATTCTTCATTTTTGTATCCAACCATTGAGTCTAAAGTGCTTATCGCTTTAAAAGCATAAACAACAGGCGCACCCAGGGCAAAAACAGAACCTAAAACAGCATAAAATATCGGGGAGACAACGCCATCTACAGTGTTTTCCGCTATAGATTCAACAGCTCCTTTTACTATTTCCTTTTCATCAAGATTCTCAGTCTGTCTTCCTACAATCATTGAAAGCATGATTCTCGCTTTAAATATGTCTCTTTCCCTTAAAGCCTCAAAAATTTTATAGCTTTCGTCAGCTAGACATCTGGCAGCAAACGCCGAATATATAAAATATACATTTACAGCATGGAATAATAAAGGATGAACCAGGGAGCATAGATTGGAAATTAGTAAAACAACTGCATAAACTACCGAAACAACAAATATTGCAAAGAAAACACCCACTACCTTTTCAGTTTTTCCTGCCTTTCTTATTGTATGAGTGTAATCATCACCCATAGCAGTTAATTTTTTTGTTGAAAACACACTTATCAGCTTTCTTGTAACCTTTTCAGTATTTTTTATGAGCCAACCGATAAATCTTACAGGATGCGGCAACCACCCAGGATCTCCAACAATCAAATCTATTACATATGCAATAAACACATCCAATAATAGATATAAACTCATTCCTCTGCCCCCTTTTGTTATTATTCACCTTTGTACAGCTTATTCCATAATCCCAAGACTTATTCAGCACCATCAGAATTAACTAATAAATGTTTTGTTTGTATAATTATATACAGATCATAATTGAACTTGAAGTCGTTTTCAACTATTGAAGCATTCAATGAAAAAAAAGACCTTATGTCTATTATAAGATAAACTTAAGGACTTTGCATTATAGAATTGAAATTTTATCTTCTATATTTATAGTTTATTTTTATCAATTTACTCAACTTAAATCACAAAAATGAGTACACATTAGGAAAACATATAAAATCTTTATCGACTTTTCAATGTAAACCTTGATAATCAGACCTTGATAAACCTTGGTTCTTCAACCCAAAAACTCTTTGTACAGTGCTCTGACAGCATTAACATTATCTTCTGCTTTTATACCGAACATCATACTTACTTCCGATGAGCCCTGGTTAATCATTTGAATATTGACTCCAGCCTGAGCAAGAGCGTTTGAAGCTCTGGCAGTAATCCCTACCGTACGCATCATTCCTTCTCCGACAATCATTACGAGTGCAAGATCTCTTTCAACAGATATATCGTCAACAACAAGGTCGTTCTTAATGTGTTGAACCACTCGCGCTTCCTTGTCCTTGTCAAACTGTTTTTGCCTGAGTAAAATTGATATGTTGTCTATTCCGGAAGGAGTATGCTCATACGACAAACCTTCATCTTCCAGTATACTTAGCAGTTTTCTGCCGAAGCCGATCTCCCTGTTCATCATATACTTGCTGACATATATGCTGCAAAAACCGCTGTCACTTGCTATTCCTACAACAGGCCCATTTTTGGTTTCTCTCTTCGGTGCAATCAATGTTCCGGGTGCTGAAGGATTGTTAGTGTTTTTTATGCAAACAGGAATTCCTACTCTGTAAACAGGCTCAAGTGTTTCTTCATGAAGCACTGAAAAACCTGAATAAGAAAGCTCCCTCATTTCCCTGTATGTAAAAACCGGGATTGGCTTTGGGTTCTCAACTATATTGGGATTTGCTGCAAAAACAGAATCAACATCGGTAAAATTCTCATAAAGCTCTGTCTCTAAAGCTGCTGCAAGAATAGACCCTGTAATATCAGATCCTCCTCTTGGAAACGTAACAACATCTCCGCTCTTTGAGTAACCGAAAAATCCGGGAAATACTACTATACCTTTTTTTTGTTTGAGGGACTTAAGGTTATCATAGGATTCAGGAAGAACACGGGCGTTACCGTACTCATCACTTAGCAAAAGACCGGCATCATTAGGATTCATATATTGTGCTTCTACACCAATGCTTTTAAGATATGCGGCAATTATCTTTGCATTATTGTCTTCTCCTGACGCTTTAAGTGTATCCATAAACTTTTCTTTGTTGCATACATCAGTATTCAGCCTGTTACGCAAATCTTCAGCAATAATATTTGTTATATCCTCTGATAAACCAAGCCCTTTTGCAATTTCATCATAACGTTCAACAACAGCATTAAGCTCGTCTTCAGCGCTTCCACCCTCAATATGCTTTTGAGCAAGCATTATCAGCAGATCTGTAACCTTTATATCGTCCTTATAACGTTTTCCGGGTGCCGATATAACTATCAAACGCCTCTGCGGATCTGCTATTATAATATCGCATACTTTTTTTATCTGTTCCGCATTGGCAAGAGAAGTACCTCCGAATTTTACAACATTCATATTATTCCTCCATTATTCTAAACAATTTTATAATAAACTTATGTTTATATTATATTTTATTCATCCAATACCCTTATGGTGTTCTCCACATTATTGACAGCCCCATCTGCCTTAAGTTTTTTAATGGCATTGTTGAAATCTCTTTCCCTTACTGCTCCTGTAAGAAAGGCAATTTCATCCTTATCCTTTGAATTGTATACACTCACCAATTCAACATTTTCGAATAATTCTGATATTTTCTTTTTTGCTTCTTCTGCATCATTTACCTTCAATCGTATAAAATATTTTATGTCGCTTTCCATAATGTCCAGCACATTATTATGTCGACTTATATCCCAGTCATATCCCCCGCAACTTCCCCAATATTTAACGATTTCAATTATATCAGCAACAACTGCACTTGCAGTAGGAAGTTTACCTGCTCCACGCCCATAAAACATAGTCTGTCCTATCGCATCGCCTTCCACAACAACTGCATTAAATACATCTTCTACATTGTAAAGCGGATGGCTTTTTGCAACCAATACCGGACTTACCCTAGCCAGAATCCCATCCTCCTTTTTTTCACTCATTGCTACAAGCTTTATTGCATAATTCAAACTTTCAGCATATTTAATATCTGTAAGACTGATTTTTTCTATTCCCTCAGTATATATATTCTTATAGTCGACAAACTCGTTATAAGCGATAGATGACAGGATTGCAATCTTTCTGCACGCGTCATGTCCTTCTATATCAGCTGCCGGTTCTGCTTCCGCATAACCGTTTTGCTGTGCTTCCTTAAGAGCAGTATCAAAATCCTTTCCTTCCTTTTTCATCCGGCTGAGTATATAATTTGTTGTCCCATTTAATATACCAGCTATACTGTGTATTTCATTTGCTGCAAGGCATCGATTAAGAGGACGGATAATGGGTATTCCTCCCCCGACGCTTGCTTCAAACAAATAGTTTACGTTATTCTCCTTGGCAATCTTCAACAGTTCAGGTCCATGTGTCGCAACCAGTTCCTTATTTGATGTTACTACATGTTTTCCTGACATTAATGCTCCTCTGGTAAATTCATATGCAATCCTGACACCTCCGATAGTCTCCACAATAATATCTATTGAAGGATCTTCAAAAACATCATCGGGATCCTTTGTTAGCAGGTCAGAATCCGGGCTATCTGGAAAATCTCTTATATCCAATATTTTTTTAACATAAATTTCACTTCCAGCTTTTTTGGCTATACTCATATTGTTCTTCTTAATAATTTCAACAACTCCAGAACCCACAACCCCATAGCCCAATATAGCAACATTAATCATAAATAAAAACCTCCTCTTACTCTCTGGCGAGAATTTTCTGTCTTCTTACACCTTCAATTCCTCTTATATCATCCATCAAATCCTCTATATCCTTTACCATACCTTCAGTCTCTATAGAAATCGTAATGTCCGCAAGCCCATTAATAGGTATGTTTTGGTTGATGGTAAGTATATTTGCTTTAAATTCTGCTATCTTGTTTATAATGCCCGACAAAATGCCTGCAAAATCTTCAACTGTAAAGAAAAGAGTAATTATTTTCCCCCTGGATGTTTCATAAAAAGGAAAAACGTAATCTCTGTACTTATAATAGGCACTCCGGCTTATACCGGCTTCCTTTACTGCTTCGTTCACATTCCTTATAACACCGCTTGACAGTATTTTCTTTACCTCAATCACTTTTGTAAAAACTTCTGGAAGAACTGAAGCATCCACTAAATAGTATTTAGAAGCATTAAACATAACTCCTCCATGTCCACGTGTGACGTACATTTGTATTTCTATTGTGTAATCATAACATATAAAATATATTTTTTCAAGAGCTATTTTTTTTTAAAAAAAAGAGGCCCTTTCATTACTGATATTGGCCTCTTATTAACTGCTTCCAAGTTCTTTTTATTTCGTTATCTTTTCGGTAACGGTAAACCTCATCATCTCTTCCTTCATTTTGTCATAGTCGTTCAAAAGAGTTAAAAAACTGTCAACTATTTGGGAATCAAACTGGGTACCAGAATTGGATATAAGTTGCTTTATTGCGTCATCAAGCTTGAGCTTGCTTCTGTATTGTCTGTCGGATGTCATAGCATCAAATGCATCGGCAACCGAAATTATCCTTGCAAGAAAAGGAATTTCGTCTCCCTTAAGCCCCATAGGATATCCTTTACCGTCTATTCTCTCATGATGGTGCTTCACTAACGGCACTACATCCTTAAACATGGAAACTGCTGAAAGAATATGTGCTCCTTTCATCGGATGCTTCTTTATTTCGGCAAATTCTTCTTCAGTCAGCTTTTCAGTCTTAAAAAGGATTTCATCGGGGATTCCTACTTTTCCAATATCATGGAATGTACCAGCTGTTATAAGCCTATCAATATCTTCCTCGGATAACATCAACGCCCTACCTATTTTTACTGAATAATAGACAACCCTATCGGAGTGACCTCTTGTGTATACGTCCTTTGCGTCAACTGCAAGCCTTAGTACCTGAATAGCTTCCGTATATCTTTGCTTCAATTCTTTATAGGTTTTGTCAAGTTCATCGTTCTTCAGATTTAACATTGAGTGCAGAAAAAGGTTATTAATTGAAGTAGCAGCTTGGGTTGCATATATTTTCAAAATATCTGTTTCAAAGCTTAAATCGCTGCTTTCAATATAAACGACCCCCAATGTTTTGGAATTACCGTTTAACAAAGGCAACACAATACCTTTTCCTGTCTTCGTCAGCCTTTTAGACATTTTTGCAATGCCTATACCCTCTAAAAGCTCTGGGCTTAGTGTCTTCATCAACTTCTCATGAATATCATCATATTGTCCGACACCTTCAAAAAAGCTTCTGCTTTCCTTTTCGTTGCCTGCAATATTATCAACCAGTATAAATGCGTTTTTGCTATTAACTATAGGTAATATTTTACTTAAAATATCTCTCAGCATTTCGTTAATTGACTGTAGTTTGTATATTTTCGGAGCTGAATCAAGAATACTCTTAAGCCCATTTTCTATTTTTTTCAGTGTTTTTCTTTGTGTGACAGATTTTATAGCAGATTCTATCAAAAGTATCAGTTGATCGAAGTTATCTTCTTTTTCACAGTAACCTTGAATATCCAGCGACTTGATAGTTTCTAGCGGAGGAGCTATATCCTTATAGCCGGTAAGAAGCAGAATATATAATTCTTTATTGAATTGCCTTATTATTTCAACAACCTTATCTCCATGAATAGGCTCCATAAGAAAATCAAGTATCAAAAGGTCAAACTCTTCTTCTCGAATTTTATCTATTGCTTCAATTGGATTGCTCATTCCTGTACAAATGTATCCAAGGCGTTTCACTATGGTGGATACTGAATCCAGGATTCCTTTTTCATCGTCTACAACTATAATTTTAAAATCCTTAAAAGAACCTTTAACACTCTTTCTCATCTTGTTGATCTCCTAGGCCAAATAATTGAAATTGTTATTTGCATATTATTTTTGCCAACTATATATTAAATGCAATAAAGATTTTCGTGATTATTATAATTTTAAGCATAAAGCTTTTTTTCAATAATTATATCGACTCTTTTCACATATTTATTATAGGAATTTTTACAACAAGACTATATTATGTTAACTAATTAACGCTTTTTAACTTATTCACTCAACTTTACCACTTATAGTATTTTGAGGCTCTGGTTGCTCACAAGTTAAGGGCAAAAAGTTTA
>CAYPCH010000049.1:0-25283 GCA_964409165.1 uncultured Oscillospiraceae bacterium
TAATTGTGCACTTTTATATTATAAAAAATGTGCATTTTTATCTTGACATTTTCAGAACTGAAATCCACTATGACTTCAGTAAAGGAAAGCGCACTGGGTGTTGACCACTTCCTCGCCTTGGTACGGAAGTACACAGACATAAAGGAACTCACAGCGGAGATTATCCGGGAGTTCGTTGAAAAAATCTATGTTTACAAGGCAGAGCGCATTGACGGTAGACGAGTACAGCGTATCAAAATCGTTTATAACTGCATTGGCGAGTTTGACCCACCGGTTTCTACATCCACCACAGAACAAGAAAAATCGGCATAGCCGGTAAATACATACCAAACTATGCCGATATTTTTCCGGGATTAAAAATCCCTAAGACGCACCCTCTAAATGGATGGTTTTATTTTTTATGCTATTTAAAAACTGTTTTATTTTTGCTTTACGATGCCGATTCCTTCTTTACACGGGATTTTTTACTGGTCGGCTTCTTTATTGATTTCTTATTTTCATTTATAACTACATCCGGAGTTGCACTGTTTTCAATAACCTCCCTAGAGATTACACATCTCTCGACATTTCCTTGTGAGGGTATATCATACATCACATCAAGCATAATCTCTTCAAGTATTGCTCTTAAACCTCTTGCACCCGTATTCCTTGAGATTGCCTTCTCAGCTATAGCTTCAAGTGCTCCTGCTTCAAACTCAAGCATAACATCGTCAAGCTCAAAAAGCTTCTGATACTGCTTAACCAGTGCATTCTTCGGTTCGCTAAGTATCTGCACCAGAGCATTATTATCCAAAGAACGAAGTGTAACAACAACCGGAAGCCTTCCTACAAACTCAGGAATAAGTCCGAATTTTAAAAGATCCTGCGGCAAAATATGCTTCAATACCTCTCCTACATCAATTTTCTTCGGACTTTCGATTTTAGCACCAAAACCAATCGACTTTTTACCTACTCTATTCTGGATGATTTTCTCAATACCGTCAAAAGCCCCTCCACAAATAAACAAGATGTTTGTGGTGTCTATCTGGATAAATTCCTGATGAGGATGCTTCCTTCCTCCTTGAGGAGGTACAGATGCCATAGTTCCTTCAAGTATTTTCAATAACGCCTGCTGTACACCTTCACCGCTTACATCTCTTGTTATGGATGGGTTTTCAGACTTTCTTGCAATTTTGTCAATTTCATCAATATAAATAATTCCCTTTTCAGCTTTCTCTATATCGTAATCCGCAGCCTGAATAAGCTTCAGAAGAATATTTTCAACATCCTCCCCAACATAACCTGCTTCGGTAAGTGATGTCGCATCAGCAATTGCAAAAGGCACATTTAATATTCTGGCCAGTGTCTGAGCTAAAAGGGTTTTCCCTGAACCTGTAGGTCCAAGCATAACTATATTGCTCTTCTGTAGCTCTACATCCGAGCCCTTAATATCTACATTCACCCTTTTATAGTGATTATAAACTGCAACTGCTAAAGATTTCTTGGCAGTATCCTGACCAATTACATATTGGTCGAGAATCTCTCTTATTTCAGCCGGTTTGGGTATATCATTGAGCTCAGCATCTGCTTTTGCTTCCTCAAACTCTTCTTCTATTATCTCAGAGCAAAGCTCTATGCACTCATCGCATATATATACTCCAGGTCCTGCCACCAATCTTTTGACTTGTTCCTGAGTTTTACCGCAAAAGGAGCATTTCAATTGCTTCTTTTCATCATATCTGGACATACTACCACCTCATTATTTTCTTCTTTCCATAACTTCATCGACTATTCCGTATGCCTTTGCTTCTTCTGCAGACATAAAGAAATCTCTTTCAGCATCTCTTTCAACCTTTTCTAATGGTTGACCTGTTCGTTCACTTAAAATATTGTTCAATTTGCTTTTTATTTTTAATATCCAATCTGCATGGATCTTTATATCAGTCGCCTGACCGCGGGCTCCTCCTAATGGTTGATGTATCATTACCTCACTGTTCGGAAGAGCAAACCTTTTACCCTTTGCGCCTGCTGCCAATAAGAACGCTCCCATACTTGCAGCCATACCTACACATATTGTCGAAACATCGGGCTTTACATACTGCATTGTATCATATATCGCAAATCCTGATGAAACCGACCCACCCGGGCTGTTTATATAAAGCTGTATATCCTTATCAGGATCTTCCGCCTCCAAAAAAAGCATCTGCGCAACGACAAGACTTGCCGTAACATCATTTACTTCATCACTCAGCACAATAATCCTGTCTTTTAAAAGCCTTGAAAAAATATCGTATGACCGTTCTCCACGGTTTGTCTGCTCAACAACTATTGGTACTAGACTCATGACCTTTCCTCCCGTCAAATTGTAATCTTTATATATGTTTTCCCATAAAATCTATAAATTAAACCCATTTTAAACTATATAAATTTAGTGTTCTCAGCAAGCATATCTATAGTTTTTCTTATTACAACAGTTCCTTTAATATATTCTATATCTTCATCTCTTAAATGTTTCTTAAAATCTTCTGCATCTTGCTTATAATTTTCTGCAATTTTATCTATCTCTTCATTTAATTCGTCATCAACAGCCTCAATACCTTCTTCTTTTGCGATTTTCTCCAAAACAAGCTGAATCTTAACTTCTTTTTCAGCCCTTTCTTTAAATGGTGCTCTGAAAGTATTGTAATCCATGCCTGTAATGGAAAGATACTTTTCAAGGTTTATTCCCTGATAACTGAGTCTCATGTCAAACTCCCGGACAAGGCTGTCTACATGGTTTTCTATCATAACATCAGGTATCTCCACCGAAGCATTCTCAGCTACCTTATCTATAATTTTATCTTCTGTCTCATGCTTTGCTTTATGCTCTGCCGACTCTGTTAATTTCTCCCTTACATCAGCCTTGTATTCTTCAAGTGTATCAAATTCGCTTACGTCCTTTGCAAATTCATCATCAATTACAGGCAGTTCCTTGTACTTGATATCGTTTATAATTACCTTGAATAGTGCAGGCTTTCCTGCAAGCTCTTTACTGCCATAATCTTCAGGAAATGTTACATTCACTTCGACATCATCGGCAGGTTTAGCTCCAATAAGCTGTTCTTCAAAACCTTTTATAAAATTTCCCGAACCTATTTCAAGAGAATACCCGGATGCTTTTCCTCCCTCAAAAGGCTCATCGTCTATAAACCCTTCAAAATCTATATCAGCAATGTCCCCTTCCTGAATACCCCTGTCCTCAACACTTATCATTCTTGAGTTTTTTTCAGCCGTCTTGTTTATTTCATTTTCTACATCATCTTCTGTAACAAGAGCTTTGACCTTTTCAACCTCTACCCCTTTGTACTGCCCAAGTTCAACTTCTGGCATTACTGTTACGCTGGCTGTAAATACAAGGTTTTCACCCTTTCCGATGTTCTTTACATCAATTTCAGGTCTGTCTACAGGATGGATATCATTTTCTTCTACAGCCTGATCATATGCTTCGCCACATACAAAATTTATTGCATCCTCATAAAGAACCTCAACTCCATAATACCTTTCAACCACATTTCTTGGTGCCTTCCCTTTTCTAAATCCAGGAACATTGAACTTACTCGCATTCTTCTTAAATGATTTCTGCAAACCGTCTTCAAATTTTTCAGCATCAACTTCAATTTCAAGCTCAATAGTGTTTTTCTCTTTTTTTTCTAACTTAACATTCATCTAAAACTTATCCTCCCGTTATTTGGTTTTATAAACAATAATATATAAATTTATTGAATTATACCGACAAAACATATAAATTTAGCCACTACATTATAACATAATCTATTTTGAAATCCAATACATTGGTTTAAAAATTCAAAATTCAAGCTTCAAGGGTACAAACTCAAGATAATCGGATGAAACCAAATGGAACGCAATACCTTTAATTACTCCTGTTACGGCATTCTTAAAACTGTTGCCGTGCAAGTGTCCGTATACACATTTCTTCACCCCATATTTCCTCATTATTTCCACAAATTCCGACAGTTCCCCTGAAGTGTTGAAGGGTGGATAGTGCATCGCAACAATAACGCAATTAATATTGTGCGCATCTTTATAAGCACTTCTCAAAGACATTTCAAGCCTTAAAAGCTCCCTGTCGTATATTTTCTTATCCTCACTGCTAAATCCATCATCACCGGGGCATTTCCATCCTCTTGTGCCGCAAATCACAGTGTTTTCAACTATAAAACTATTGTTGTGCATAAAGCTAATACTGGAAAACCTTTTTTCTTCAAGAAATTTATCAAGCTTGTTCATTGTAGTCCACCAGTAATCATGGTTTCCCTTTGATATTATCTTCTTTCCTGGCATACTGTCAATAAACTCAAAATCTCTCACTGCCTGTTCAAGATATGTAGCCCAGGATATATCTCCCGGTATTATAATATAATCATTCTGCCCTACCGCCTCTTCCCAGTTTTCCTTAATTCTGTCCATATAGCCTGACCATCTTTGGCCGAAAATGTCCATGGGCTTGTCGATTCCGTATGCAAGATGAAGGTCTGATATTGCAAATATAGCCATTAACACTAACTCCTATTGTTAAAATATTCGTATATTTTATGGGCAAGTTCCCGGCTGATTCCATTAACCGTCGCTATTTCATCAACCCCAGCCGACTTGATTCCCTTTACCGAGCCAAAATGTCCTATAAGCGCTTTCTTTCTCTTAGGACCTATGCCTTCGATTTCGTCAAGCACAGAGCCGCTGTATCTTTTTTGACGCAGCTTTTTGTTGTATTCAACAGCAAATCGGTGCGCTTCATCTTGTATTGAAGTAATAAACCGAAGCAGTCCAAGGTCTTTTGACAAATCAAACTCCTGATCTTTTGACACAATTCCCCGTGACCTGTGACTGTCGTCTTTCACCATTCCGAATACAGGTACATTAACCTGCAAATCGTTTAAAACCTCGCTAACTGCATTTACATGTCCAATTCCGCCGTCTACAAGAACCAGATCAGGAAGCTTTTTGAATTTTGCACCTTTCCCATCTTCTTTATTTATCTCTTCCATTTCCCTTTTAGCCCTGTTAAACCTTCTAAAAACAGTTTCCTGCATACTGGCATAATCGTTCTGCCTCTCAACTGATTTCATTTTAAATCTTCTGTATTCGTTTTTCGCAGGACGACCGTTTTCAAACACCACCATTGATGAAACAATTTCTGATGCACCTGTATTGGAAACATCATAAGCCTCTATCCTCTTCGGAAGGTCTTCGAGATTCAGAAGGTCAGTCAGCTTTTTCAAACCTTCCTCGGCAAATCTGTTTTCATTTTGTAGCTTTTCTCTAAATCGGTTCAGTGCAATAAGGGCGTTTTGGGATACCATCTCAATAAGCCGTAGCTTTTCCCCTTTTCTCGGTACTTTTATATATACCTTTGAAGCTCTCTTGCTACTAAGCCATTTCTCTATTACATCCAGTTCGTCAACACTCTCCTTAAGCAATATCTTCCCTGGAACATATGAAGCACTACTGTAAAACTGTTTTACAAATGAGGTCATAAGCTCTCTGTCTGTTACATCACCCACACCTTCAAATATGAAGTGTTCCCTTCCAATAAGCTTTCCGCCCCTTATAAAAAACACCTGTACACACGAATCGGTTTCGCTCTTTGAGAATGCAATAATATCCTGATCTTCCATATCCGCAGATACAACTTTTTGTTTCTGTGTTATATGCTTAAGGCTTGAAATTTTATCCCGTATTCTGGCAGCCTTTTCATATTCCATATTCTCTGCAGCTTTATGCATATCCTTCTCAAGTCTTTTAATTACCTCATCATGTTTCCCGCCAAGGTATCCACATATATCCGACATAAGAGCCTTGTACTCATCCCTGTTCACATCTCCCTGACACGGCCCGAGACACTGGTACATATAATAATTGAGACACGGTCTGCCTTTCATGGAGTCCCTTGGAAGCACCTTATTACAGGTTTTTATGGGAAACAGCTTTTTTAATAAATCTATTGTATCCTTGACAGCCAATCCGCTGGTATATGGTCCAAAATACCTTGCCCCGTCTTTTTCTACTTTCCTGGTCGTAACTATTCTGGGATACACCTCGTTCATTGTTACTTTGATATATGGATAGCTTTTGTCATCCTTGAGCATTATATTGAACTTGGGTTTGTGCTTTTTAATAAGATTGCATTCCAGTATCAGAGCCTCTATTTCAGTATCGGTAACAATATATTCAAACTCTTTTATTTGCGGAACCATAGCCTGAACCTTAGGTGTCTGGTTAGCCAGAGAATTGAAATATTGTCTGACCCTGTTTTTTAAAACCACAGCCTTACCTATATATATTATTTCATTATTTTCGCCCTTCATAATATAAACGCCCGGTTTATCGGGCAATTTTTTTAGTTCCTCATGTATGTCAAACATTATTTCACTTCCTGTTTTTATATCTATAATGACATTATTTGTATGATTTCTTCAATAGAAGCACATTTTAATAGCTTTTCGGCCAATTCTTTTGCTTCTTTAAAGCTTAATTCCCGTATGACCTTTTTAATACTCTCATAAGTAGCCGGACTCATACTCAAATCATTAACACCCATTCCAACCAATACAGGTACTGCAACTGGTTCCGAAGCCATTTCTCCGCATACACTGACTTCTTTTCCATGCTCTAAAGACTTATCGATGCAAAGCTTTAAAGTTCTTAAAAACTCAGGCTCAAAATACGAATTTTTCTCAATTGTCGAACACTTCCTGCTGAAACCGCAAACCTGATGAAGCAGGTCGTTCGTTCCTATACTTATAAAATCAATTTCCTTAAGTATATTATCCAGATCTTCTACTGCCGATACCGTTTCAATCAATGAACCTATTTTAAAAGTTACTGGCACTGTTTCTTTTTTTCCGTACATTTCTTCACTTATGCTATAAATTATGCTTTTAACTTCATTTATTTCTTTAGCTGAGTTAACCATCGGAAAAGTTATACTGACATTTCCAAATTCTGAAGCACGTAATATTGAACGGATCTGAACTATAAGCTCATTCTTTTTTTCAAGCGACCTTCTGATTCCTCTGAGGCTTTCTCTGATGGATTGAGCGTTAAGCCCTAATGTTCCAGGTGCTTTGTCTCCTCCAATATCCAAAGTCCTTATAACTACTGGTCTGCCTTCCATGCCCCTGACAATACTGGAATATATTAAAAACTGCCTTTTCTCGCCAGGTATTTTTCTGTAGTTAATAAAAAGCGACTCTGTTCTGACAAGCCCTATACCGTCAATATTCATTTTCTTTGCTACACGAAATTCATTAATGCTACTTATATTAGCCGAAAGACCAACCCTGTATCCATCGGTGGTAACTGCCGGAGAATTTCGTTTCTCATATTGCTCCTTACTGTCAATGTACACATTCAAACCACTGTTGGGTCTATAGTCCATAATTTCTGTATCCTTCGGGTTTATAACCATAACCTTTTCATCGGAGTATACTGCTGCAAACTCACCCCTGTATAATTTGAGCTTATCATATTCGATACCGTTTAAAGCAGGAATTCCCATACTCCTTAGTACTATTGAAGCATGCGAATAATATCCTGCTCCCTTTTCAGCAACAACAGCCTTAACACCTTTTTTGCTGACCAATGCCGCAATTATAGGTGTCATCTCCCTTATAACAGCAATATGGCTATTATCAAGAGCATCAAGATTTATTTCACTCTCATCAAATACATTTCTTATAAGCCTTGTACGCACATCGTTCAAATCATACAAACGCTGTTTTGCATACTCATTACTACTCTTCGATATTTCATCCATATACTGCTGAACACATGTGTATATAGCCTTTTCAACATAAAACCGCTTTGTTTTAATTGTATTCTTCATCTCTTCGAAAAAAGACCTGTCATCTAAAATTGCCTTATAAAAATCAAAAATACGGTTTTCTTCATCACTCAAAATACCCTTCAGACCGATTTTTAAATCATGTATCTGGATGTATGTTTTACATATAGCTACCTCAAGAACTGTAACCTGATTATCAACTTCAGATTGTTCAATAATTCCTTCTCTGATCTTTATCCCGATATCTTCTATTATAAATACCTTTCCCATTCCAACACCTGTTGAAACGGTCTCTCCTTTAAAGGTCTTGCTTTCCATATCTTCAGACATTCTCCCCTAAACCTGCGACAAGATACTTTTCCAATTCCTCAGCTGCTTCAATCTCATCTTCGCCTTCTGTTATGAGTATTATTTTGTTTCCGTTGCCCACACTTAATGATAAAAGCCCCAACAGACTCTTCGCATTAGCTTTCCTCTCGCCTTTTTCCACCCAAATACTTGATTTGAAGTTTGATGCTTTTTGTATAAACATCGCTGCAGGTTTTGACTTCAATCCCGATAAATTCGTTATCATTATTTCCCTCTTTACCATACTTGTAACAGCCTCCCGAATATTTAAATTATAGATTGTCCAAAAACCTTTTCCATCATCTGAGTTGCAAAACATTTATGTCTACATATTAAATGCTACAACAAATACAAAACACCTGACATCACAACACCTATTATAACAAAAAAAACAATCTGTCAATATGATTATTTAATAATATTTTAATAATTCATGTATTTTCTATATTGCATACAGCAACTTTTTTACACTTTTGTGATTAATATAGATTCATTTTGCTGATTTATATATAAAACTAACAATATAATCAATTCCCCTATTCTCGTAAATTTTTACAGTTACATTATCTTGTGTTAAAAAGACTTTAATCATTATCGGATACTGATGATTGTTTTTAAACTTAAAGTCTATTGAGTCGTAGACCACTGTAGCATCCTTTCCTTCCGGCACATATCCTACATTCTTTGAATGAGCGTGTCTCTCGGTAATCTCAAGTCCGCTTTTTTCGGCAGCATTATATAAGGTTGACGAAATCTGGCATATTCCTCCCCCTACACCATAACCCTTCTTAGGTCCGTCCTTTGACTGGATTATTATTGGAGCCTCTTTATATCCCTTGCTTTTAGTCCTTTTACCCAAAACGTCATTAAAGGAAAACTCCTCTCCCGGCATTAATTTTATATTATTAATGTCTTCTGAAGCTACTTCAATATTATCTATCCTGTTTTCCTGTTTACTCAATATCGGGGTGGAAAAGCTCCCTATTTCTACTATATAACTTTGCATAGTCTGTGAAGTAATGTCAGGATTAACATCCTCAGTAACCAGTTTTATTTTATCCCCTTCCTTAGAATTCATAAGAGACTCAATTGTTTTTTCTATATTAACCCTTTTTCCTATAGTCTCAGGCACTATCTCCCACTTTTCCTTATCAATGCCTGCATTTTTGGGCTGGGAATATAAGTTTTTTGCAAAATCTTCAACAACTTTTTTAGCTTCCTTCTGTGACAATCCTCCAACATTACTATTCTCAAGTTGAACACCATTTTCTATTTTTCTGTTTGAGCTATTGCAGCCACAACCGCATATCAATATAACAGATATACATATAATAAGTTTTCTCATATTAATGTCTCCTTTCAATCTCCATTGAGTGCACATTATATAACCTCAATTTTTTATATCCTACTTTACACTATCCAATGCAAGGCAAAATTTAGCTAGGATTTAGTACCCGTGGATAAGTACTGAATCCTATTAGAGCCATTTTCTTAGAGGAAGTCCGACAAAAAGCAAGGAACTAGATGTCCCGAAGTCTTTTTAGACCTCTTAGAGTAAAATGAAAGACGCAAAACCGAGTACCCTTGATGGGCACTCAGTTTTATTGTGCCATTATTACAAGTATCCCATCATCATTTCCCTTATAATAACAAATAGTATTCCAAGAACTATATTTGTTATTGCAAGTACTACATTTGATATTATAAGAACACTTCCACTTCCTCCTATTTGCTTATTTAACAAAACACCAAAGGTTACTCCTACAATTGCAAACAAAGGTGATATATAAAAGGGTGCAAAAAGAGCAAAGGCTGCACATACCCATCCAAGAATTACATATATCCTTGAATTTCTTTCAACTGCAGCAGCTTCTTTTCCGTTTATCCCGACTCGGTTTTCTTTATTTAAATAGTAACTGTAATCCTTAAAACTCTTATCTTTAAAACTTTCAAAACTTTCTTTGTTTTTGTTATCATTTTCCTCTTTCAAGACAATCACCTCCGCTTAATTAGTATTGATGATATAAAAACATATATTCAAGTATTATTTCTCAAAATAAGAAACGAAGCCTTATTCAAGACTTCGTTAAATATTGGTCAACCCTTATTATTACATTTTATTGTTACATTTTTCTAATTTCGGCTATTGTTTTTCACTGACTGCATACCATTTATTTCATAAATTTTTGACATAAATGTAATTGCAGCAAGACCCACTAAAACATAATAAAAATCAGAAGCTCTAGACTTAAAATATATTACAGTTTCATAAGCTATCTGAACTTCCACCGCAAGCCTGGTTAATCCACCATACAGAAAATGTGCTACCGATATCGGTACTCCAACGTTTATCATCATATCAAGAATACTATCCCTAAATACTGTTCCAAGTACTATCATAACGAGCGACACAACCATAGCAGATACAAAATATACAGCCATAAGCCTTTTCTCTCTAATCTTTTTATTATATATGTCCAGTGAACGAACCCTTTGCATAACCGAATCTTGAAGCTCGCAAGGCAGTTCTATTTCTTCTTTTATGTTCAAAATCCCGGTAATATTTTTTAAATCTTCCAACTCTCTTCTGCAATGTATACATTCCTTAGTGTGACTCACTAACTGAGCGTATTCAGTGTCACTCAGTTCATCGTCCATATGCTTCATAATGTACACATCATAAGGTTTGCAACTCATAATATCCCTTCCTTTCTTTCGGAAGATAGCTTTTCCCTCAGTAACAGTCTTGCCCTATATAATCTGTTTTTAATTATGGACATGGGCTCATTGAGTACTTTAGACATTTCCTCATACGAAAGTCCATTTTTATGAAACAATATTAGCGGCACACGATACTTTTCTGGCAACTTAAGCAACTCATCATTAATTCTTTCTCTCCGTTCCGTTTTCAAGTAACTTGCTTCAGGAGTATCAGAAGAGCTGGAAATACCTATAGCTTCATCAATTGGCATAGAATCAACCTTCTTCTTTCTAAGCACATCAAGGCAATAATTTGTTGCAATACGCACCGTCCAGGTAGAAAATTTATACTCAGGATTATATCTGTCCAATGATTTATAAATCCTAATAAATACTTCCTGTGTGATATCATAAACTTCATCCCTGTTGTTTATCATGTTATATATAACATTATATATCAATTTCTTATATCTTGTCACTAGTTCCGAGAATGCATCATTATCGCCGTTAATACATTTTCTTACCAGTTCAATGTCCGGTATTTCCAATCTGTTTCTCACCTGCCCTGTTGAAAAAAAAATGCATTATGATAGAATATATATATATTTACGCTTATTATTGTATTTTGTCTGAGTTCTTTTGCTCTTTCTATATTATACCCTTAAAAATAATTTAAAAGAAGGTGGAGAAATGATAATAAGAAATGTTTCTAAAAACACCGTTATTGCTGAAAAATGCGAAATAGCAGACAACTTTTTAAGCCGTTTTTTAGGATTAATGTTTAAGAATGAGCTACCTGAAGGAAACGGTCTTCTTATTACACCTTGCAACTCAATTCATATGTTTTTTATGAAGTTCCCCTTAGATATTATATTCATTGATAAAGAGTATAATATAGTACATTTGATAGAAAATATAAAACCTTGGAAGTTCTCAGAAATCATCTGGAGTTCAAACTCTGTTATAGAGCTTCCTACCGGGGCAATATCAAAAACTAGAACGGCAGTTGGAGATAGACTTGAGCAGGCACAAAACAATATATAACCTTATTAAAGCCCGGAGGATTTATCCTCCGGGCTTTAACTGTTCTATAAAATTATTCAATTACTTTTGAAACATTTCCTGCGCCTACTGTTCTTCCGCCTTCACGGATAGCAAACTTCAAACCTTCTTCCATAGCTATAGGAGTTATCAGTTTGATTTTCATAGTTATGTGGTCACCCGGCATAACCATTTCTGTACCCTGTGGAAGCTCAACAACGCCTGTAACGTCTGTAGTTCTGAAATAAAACTGAGGTCTGTAATTGTTAAAGAAAGGAGTATGCCTTCCACCTTCTTCTTTAGTCAGAACGTAAACCTGCGCTTCGTATACTGTATGAGGTTTGATTGAACCCGGTTTTGCAAGAACCTGTCCTCTTTCAATTTCACTTCTTTGAACACCTCTTAAGAGAGCACCGACATTATCCCCTGCAACAGCACTGTCAAGGAGTTTCCTAAACATTTCTATACCTGTTACAACTGTTTTCTTCGGAGCTTCCATCAATCCAACGATTTCTACTTCTTCACCAACTTTAAGAGTTCCTCTTTCAACCCTACCAGTTGCAACTGTTCCACGTCCTGTAATTGTAAAAACGTCCTCAACAGGCATAATGAAAGGCTTATCAGTTGCTCTTTCAGGATCTGGAATATATTTATCTACTTCTTCCATAAGCTTTACTATCGGAGCATATACAGGTGCATCAATAGAAGTTTCTGTAGATTCAAGAACATCAAGTGCTGAACCTCTGATGATAGGAGTATCGTCACCCGGGAACTCATATGAGCTCAAGAGTTCTCTAACTTCCATTTCAACCAATTCAATAAGTTCTTCATCGTCAACCATATCACACTTGTTCAAGAAAACAACTATGTATGGTACACCAACCTGACGAGCAAGAAGAATATGTTCCCTTGTCTGAGGCATCGGACCATCAGCAGCTGATACAACAAGTATAGCTCCGTCCATCTGAGCAGCACCGGTAATCATGTTTTTAACATAGTCGGCGTGTCCCGGGCAGTCAACGTGTGCATAGTGCCTGTTTTCTGTTTCATACTCAACGTGGGAAGTTGAAATTGTAATACCTCTTTCTCTTTCTTCAGGAGCCTTATCAATCTGGTCATATGCAGTAAAACTTGCTCTTCCCAGAAAACCCAAAGTTTTAGTAATAGCTGCTGTCAATGATGTCTTACCATGGTCAACGTGACCTATTGTTCCGATATTCACATGTGTTTTGTTTCTTTCAAATTTAGCTTTTGCCATTATTATTTCTCCTCCTTTTTAAGTTAAAACACTTAAAATGTTTTATAATTATTTTCTACAGGAAATATGCCTACACTTGCATATTTCCTGTAAGATATGCCTACACTTGCAAAACTAATCTTATTTTGCACTTCTTCCATTTATAATAGACTCCTGTATGTTTCTAGGAACCTCTTCAAAATGGCTTATCTGCATTGAGAAAACGCCTCTTCCCTGTGACTTTGAACGTAAGGTTGTGGCGTAACCAAACATTTCTGACAACGGAACATTAGCAGTAATAACCTGTGCCCCGTTTCTTGCTTCCATGCCTTCAATTCTTCCTCTTCTTGAATTCAGGTCTCCCATTACATCTCCCATATAATCTTCGGGAATAGTAACACTTACCTTCATTATTGGCTCAAGAAGTACAGGATCAGCTTTTCTCATACCATCTTTAAACGCCATTGATCCTGCAACTTTAAATGCCATCTCAGATGAGTCAACTTCATGATAGGAACCATCGTAAAGTGTGATTTTTACATCTACAACAGGATATCCTCCCAGTACACCATTATTCATTGCATCTTGGATACCGGCATCAATAGGAGCAATATACTCTTTAGGAACTACACCACCCACTATTTTGCTGACAAATTCATATCCTGCTCCGGGTTCCCTCGGCTCAATCTCAATCCAGCAATGTCCATACTGTCCTCTACCACCGGACTGCCTTACAAACTTACCTTCGGACTTAACAGTTTTTCTTATTGTTTCTTTATATGCAACTTGAGGATTACCGACATTAGCCTCTACTTTAAACTCTCTGAGCATACGGTCAACAATAATCTCTAGATGTAGTTCTCCCATTCCTTCTATTATAGTTTGTCCGGTCTCAGTGTCAGTATACGTCCTAAATGTAGGATCCTCTTCAGCCAACTTCTGAAGTGCAATACCCATTTTATCCTGACCTGCTTTTGTTTTAGGCTCAATGGCAACCGATATAACCGGTTCAGGAAAGTCCATTGATTCAAGTATTACAGGATTTGCCTCTTCACATAAAGTATCCCCTGTTGTGGTGTCCTTTAATCCTACAGCTGCAGCTATATCTCCTGCGTAAACAGTTTGAAGTTCCTCTCTGTGGTTCGCATGCATCTGAAGTATTCTTCCTACTCTTTCTCTTTTTCCTTTTGTGGCATTGAGTACATAGGAGCCCGAACTTAACTTTCCTGAGTAAACTCTGAAGAAGCAAAGTTTTCCCACAAACGGGTCAGCCATAATTTTAAATGCCAATGCAGAAAAGGGTTGATTGTCATCTGACAACCTTTCTATTTCATTTTCTCCGTCAACTGAAACGCCTTTAATTGCCGGGACATCCAAAGGAGAAGGCATATAATCGACAACTGCATCCAAAAGACGCTGTACACCCTTATTTCTATAGGAAGAACCACAGGCTACAGGAATTATTTTTACACTTATAGTAGCTTTCCTGATACCTTTCTTTATTTCATCTTCCGTAAGTTCTTCTCCTTCAAGATATTTCATCATCAGTTCCTCATCCTGATCAGCAATAGATTCAATGAGATTATTGCGGCACTCTTCTGCAAGCTCTCTCATATCATCAGGAATGTCTTTTTCCTGAATATCTTTTCCAAGGTTATCCATATAAAAATATGCTTTCATTTTAACTAGATCGATTATCCCTGCAAAATTATCTTCCTTGCCTATTGGAAGTTGAATAGGAATCGCATTTGCCTGAAGCCTTTCCCTCATCATATTTACACAATTAAAAAAATCGGCTCCCATGATATCCATCTTATTTACATATGCTATACGAGGCACGTTATATCTGTCAGCCTGTCTCCACACTGTCTCCGATTGAGGCTCAACTCCCCCTTTAGCACAAAAAAGCGTAACCGAACCATCCAAAACACGAAGTGACCTCTCAACCTCAACAGTGAAGTCAACGTGCCCCGGTGTATCTATGATATTAACCCTATTATTCCTCCATTGTGCGGTAGTAGCAGCAGATGTTATAGTTATGCCTCTTTCTTGCTCCTGCTCCATCCAGTCCATAGTTGCAGCACCTTCATGGGTTTCTCCAAGCTTATGAACTCTTCCTGTATAAAATAATATACGCTCAGTAGTTGTAGTTTTACCTGCATCTATATGTGCCATTATCCCAATATTTCTTGTATTCTCTAAACTAAATTGCCTGGGCATTGTAACCTTCCTTTCAAAATTTGCGCCTAAGCTTTTACATTATAAAAAATATCTCTCTTAAGTTTTTCTTAAAAGGCTTTAATCTACCATCTATAATGCGCAAAAGCCTTATTTGCTTCAGCCATTTTATGTGTATCTTCTTTTTTCTTGTATGCTCCTCCAAGATTGTTGGTAGCATCCAATATTTCGCCTGCGAGTCTTTCTCTCATGGTTCTTTCTCCTCTTTTTCTTGAGTAGTTAACCAACCATCTGAGACCTAAAGCTTGCCTCCTATCAGCTCTCACTTCAATAGGAACCTGATATGTTGCACCACCGACTCTTCTTGCTTTTACTTCAAGAACAGGCATAATATTATTTAAAGCTTGCTCAAAAACCTCCAACGGGTCTTTACCTGTTTTATCCTTTATGATATTAAAAGCATCATAGCAGATCTTTTGAGCAGTTCCCTTTTTCCCGTCCATCATAATGCTGTTGATAAGTTTTGTAACAACCCTGTCATTATATATAGGATCAGGTAAAACATCTCTCTTTGGTATATGTCCTTTTCTAGGCACTTTTCTTCCCTCCTTTTTATGATATATACATATCATGGGTACTCGCAGTCCGCACATAACATATTTTGCAGACCGTCGTCAGTGCTGCGTACTTGCAAATATTACAAATATATATAATACAACGTACTTAGCACTTTAATTATTACTTTGTGAAACCAACCAAATCACTTACCCCGTGCCAGGCACGCTGTACGGATTAACTTACTTGCTGGCTGCACCAGCTTTCGGTCTTTTTGCACCATACTTGGAACGAGCTTGCATTCTCTTAGCAACACCGGCTGTATCAAGAGTTCCACGAACTATATGATATCTAACCCCCGGCAAATCCTTAACCCTTCCTCCTCTTATGAGAACAACACTATGCTCCTGTAGGTTATGACCTATACCAGGGATATATGCTGATACCTCAATACCGTTTGTCAAACGAACCCTTGCTACTTTTCTAAGAGCTGAGTTCGGTTTTTTTGGAGTACTGGTTTTAACAACCGTGCATACTCCTCTTTTTTGAGGACAGTTTGCGTCTGTAGGCTGTTTCTTAATTGAGTTAAAACCTTTTTGAAGAGCAGGAGATGTTGATTTTTTCTCAATAACCTTTCTCCCTTTTCTAACTAGCTGGTTAAATGTTGGCAATTTTTTCACCTCCTTTTTGGTATTAATAATTTATTCATAAAATATTACTGAATAAGCTTAACTATATTATTCATTACTATTCATTATTGATGCATACAGTTCTTCTTTGCTTGAATACAAAAAACAACAAATGAAATTTGCTTTATCGCATCAAACAAGCTACTGCCGCACCTACATCTATTCCACATGCCTTTCCAAGTAGTTTCATCGTATCTACGTGTATAATTTGTACATTATCATTCATGCAAAGCTCTATTATTTTTTCTGTAACACGCTCATCTGCATCCTTAGCAATAAAAACCTGTCTGGCAATTCCTTTTTCCAAAGCTTTAATTGTTTGTTTGAGCCCAACAGTCTTATTACTGCTTTTCAGATTTTCCAACACTTTTTACCCTCCCTGTCAAAAACGGGCTAAGTCTAATAATAATTATGCACCGGTAAATTTCTGTACCGTATTTGTTTATGTGGTAAAACCAATTTCAAATATAACAAATTTACACACTGAAACATTTTATCATCCACAAACTTGATTTGTCAAGATGTTTAATAAAAATAGAATCAGTGTGTAAATTGAACTTATTATTCTATAACGGTACTTATGCTTATATCCTTGTATCTGCTCATTCCTGTACCTGCCGGAATCAGCTTTCCTATTATAACATTCTCCTTGAGTCCTACAAGAGGATCAACTTTTCCTTTAATTGCCGCTTCCGTCAATACCCTTGTTGTCTCCTGGAAGGATGCAGCCGATAGGAATGACTCTGTAGCAAGTGAAGCTTTAGTAATTCCGAGTAATGTTCTTTTTCCAACAGCAGGTGTTTTTCCTTCAGCAACTATCCTTGCATTTTCCTCCTCAAAATCAAATATATCTACCAGACCACCAGGTAGCAAACTGGTATCCCCAGCATCATCAACCTTGATTTTACGCAACATTTGTCTGACAATAACTTCAATGTGCTTATCGTTTATGTCAACACCTTGCAACCTATAAACCCTCTGTACCTCATGCAGAAGATAAGCCTGAACACCGTTTATTCCTTTTATCTTCAAAATATCATGAGGGTTTACCGAACCTTCTGTAAGCTCATCGCCCGCTCCAATAATGTCACCTTCTGACACCTTAATTCTAGATCCGTAGGGAATAAGATAATTGTTAGCTTCACCATCTTCAGATGTAACCACAACTTCCCTCTTCTTCTTAGACTCTACAATTTTTACTGTGCCATTAATTTCAGATATAATCGCCAAACCTTTTGGTTTCCTTGCTTCAAAAAGTTCTTCTACACGTGGAAGACCCTGCGTTATATCGTCTCCCGCAACACCACCAGTATGGAATGTTCTCATTGTCAACTGGGTACCGGGTTCACCTATGGACTGAGCCGCAATTATACCTACAGCCTCCCCGACATTACACTCTTCTCCTGTTGCCAGATTTGCTCCATAGCACTTTGCACATACGCCATATTCGGAGTGGCAAGTGAGAACCGATCTGATTTTTACTTTCTTCATACCGCTTTTAACAATTCTTTCGGCATCATGATCGTCTATCATCCTGTCCGACTCTACAAGTATCTCACCAGTTTCCGGGTGTATAATATTACCTGCCGGGTATCTTCCTACCAATCTTTCTGCTACTTCCTCTATAATTTCACTTCCGTCTTTTATATCTGATACCTCTATACCTTTTCGTGTTCCACAATCAATTTCCCTTACTATAACATCCTGACTTACATCAACAAGACGCCTTGTCAGGTATCCAGAGTCGGCAGTTCTTAATGCTGTATCGGCAAGACCTTTTCTGGCACCATGAGTTGATATAAAGAACTCCATAACATTAAGACCTTCACGGAAATTAGCTTTAATAGGAACCTCGATGGTCTTACCAGAGGTATCCGCCATAAGACCCCTCATTCCGGCAAGTTGCTTGATCTGATTTAGATTACCTCTAGCCCCGGATTGAGACATCATGTAAACAGGATTAAATCTGTCAAGGTTGTCAATAAGCGCTTGGGTTATATTCTCGGATGCCTCAGTCCATGCGGATATAACAGAGTTGTATCTTTCATCATTCGATATAAGCCCTCTTTTATATTGCTTCGTGATATTTTCAATCTTCTCTTCTGTTTCCTTAATATGCCTCGCTTTGACTTCAGGAATAACCATATCTGATACACTAATAGTAATAGCGCCCTTTGTAGAATACTTGAAACCCAATCCTTTTATTTTATCAAGTAATTTTGCTGTATCAGTTGTTCCATGCACTTTTATGCTTTTATCGATTATTTTACGGAGCTCAGTTTTTCCCACAAGGAAATTGGCTTCCAATTCAAACATATCTTCTGGAACTGTTCTATCTACAAATCCCAAATCCTGAGGTATTGCTTCGTTAAATATGATCCTTCCCGCAGTTGCATTAATTAATTTTCTTTTTTCTTCACCATCTATGTTTTTTACCATTCTTACTTTAATCTTTGCGTGAAGACCGATTTCCCCTGTCTCATAAGCCATAACCGCTTCATCAGGCGAACTAAATATTTTACCTTCGCCTTTATCACCGTCTTTGGCAATGGTCATATAATAGCTTCCTAGAACCATGTCTTGAGTAGGCACAGCGACAGGCTTGCCGTCCTGCGGTTTTAAAAGGTTGTTTGCAGACAGCATAAGGAACCTTGCCTCAGCTTGAGCCTCTGCAGATAACGGTACGTGAACAGCCATCTGGTCTCCGTCAAAGTCAGCATTGTAAGCTGTACAAACAAGAGGATGCAACTTTAACGCCCTTCCCTCAACAAGTACCGGTTCAAATGCCTGTATACCAAGTCTGTGAAGAGTTGGAGCACGATTAAGAAGCACCGGATGTTCCTTTATAACTTCTTCCAATACGTCCCAAACTTCATTTCTTACTCTTTCGACCATCCTTTTTGCACTTTTAATATTATGAGCCAGTCCATCGTTAACCAGCTTTTTCATCACAAAAGGCTTGAAAAGCTCCAGAGCCATTTCTTTTGGCAGACCACACTGGTATATCTTTAATTCGGGTCCTACAACTATAACAGAACGTCCGGAATAATCGACACGTTTACCCAGAAGGTTCTGTCTGAAACGTCCTTGCTTGCCCTTCAACATATCCGAAAGCGATTTTAACGGTCTGTTTCCGGGACCGGTTACAGGTCTTCCTCTTCTTCCGTTATCTATAAGTGCGTCCACAGCTTCCTGTAGCATTCTTTTTTCATTACGTACGATTATATCAGGTGCTCCAAGGTCTAAAAGCCTTTTTAACCTGTTATTTCTGTTTATAACCCTTCTGTACAAGTCGTTCAGGTCTGATGTGGCAAATCTTCCACCGTCCAGTTGAACCATAGGTCTTAATTCAGGAGGTATGACCGGAACAACATCTAATATCATCCATTCAGGGCTATTCCCCGATTGTCTGAACGCTTCAACAACCTCAAGTCTCTTTATTGTCCTAATCCGCTTTTGTCCCGAGGCTTCTTTCAATTCAGCTCTTAGTTCTTTTGACTGTTTTTCCAGGTCAATTTCTATAAGAAGCTCTTTTACAGCTTCTGCACCCATTCCAGCTTTGAATTTATGTCCAAATTTCTCAACACTGTCCCTGAACTCCTTTTCAGATAAAATCTGTTTCTTTGAAAGGGGAGTTTGACCGGGATCAATTACCACATAAGAAGCAAAATACAGTATTTTTTCCAAAGCCCTTGGTGACATGTCCAATAAAAGCCCCATTCTGCTTGGAATACCCTTAAAGTACCATATATGAGATACTGGAGCAGCGAGCTCAATATGACCCATTCTTTCCCTTCTTACTTTAGAACGTGTCACCTCAACCCCGCACCTGTCACAAACAATTCCCTTATATCTTATCCTTTTGTACTTCCCACAGTGACACTCCCAATCCTTCTGAGGTCCAAATATTCTTTCACAAAAAAGACCATCCCTTTCAGGCTTAAGAGTTCTATAATTTATTGTCTCAGGCTTTTTTACTTCCCCCCTTGACCACTCTCTTATCTTTTCCGGAGAAGCTAACCCAATTTTCATTGAATCAAAGTTATTAAGTTCAAACACGGCCTTCTCTCCTTTCATTAGAAATCTTCATCTTCAAAACCATCTTCTATATCCTCAGTATCCTCAGTATCATCAGCATCAGCAAACATGTTTTCATCAAGATTGTCATCAAGCTCTACATTAGATTCTATATCATCACTCAATTCATTTAAATCAAAATCGTCAGAATCAACCTCTTCTTCAAGCACATCATCGCCTATATTGTCAAATTCATTCAGTACAGCTTCATCTTCTGTGCCTTCAATGTTCACACTAAGCTCCTCAAGTTCATCCTCAACTGATTCCTTGATAGCAATCTCTTCCTGCTCTTCTGAATACACTTTTACGTCGAGGCAAAGACTTTGAAGCTCTTTAATCAATACCTTAAATGACTCAGGAATTCCCGGTTCCGGCACATTCTCACCCTTAACGATTGCCTCATAGGTCTTAACTCTACCTACAACATCATCGGACTTAACCGTGAGTATTTCCTGCAAGGTATAAGCAGCTCCATATGCTTCAAGAGCCCAAACCTCCATTTCTCCAAACCTCTGGCCTCCGAACTGTGCCTTACCGCCAAGAGGTTGCTGAGTTACAAGAGAGTAAGGTCCGGTTGAACGGGCATGTATTTTGTCATCAACAAGATGAGCCAGTTTCAGCATATACATATATCCGACAGTAACTCGGTTTTCAAAGGCTTCCCCGGTTCTTCCGTCATACAATATAGTCTTCCCGTCTTCTGAAAGCTCTGCCTTTTTTAATGTGTCAATAATGTCATCCTCTGTTGCACCATCAAAAACCGGCGTCGCTATCTTCCATCCAAGAGCTTTTGCGGCATATCCCAAGTGCACCTCAAGCACCTGACCTATATTCATACGTGAAGGAACTCCAAGAGGATTCAGAACTATCTCAAGGGGCGTTCCATCCGTCAGGAACGGCATATCTTCCTCTGGCAATATCCTTGATATAACTCCCTTATTTCCGTGTCTCCCTGCCATCTTATCTCCGACAGATATTTTCCTCTTCTGTGCAATGTATACCCTAACAAGCTGATTGACTCCGGGAGACAATTCATCACCGTTTTCTCTCGTAAACACTTTAACATCAACTATAATTCCAGATTCTCCATGAGGTACCCTAAGTGAAGTATCTCTTACCTCCCTGGCCTTTTCACCAAAAATTGCCCTAAGCAGTCTTTCTTCTGCTGTAAGCTCTGTTTCTCCCTTCGGTGTTACCTTACCCACAAGGATATCTCCCGATCTTACCTCAGCACCAATTCTTATTATTCCTCTCTCATCAAGATCTTTTAATGAATCTTCACTGACATTGGGTATATCCCTTGTAATTTCCTCAGGTCCAAGCTTTGTATCCCTTGCTTCTGCTTCATACTCCTCTATGTGTATGGATGTAAAAACATCCTCCTTAACCAGTTTTTCACTTATAAGAATAGCATCCTCATAGTTATAACCCTCCCAGGTCATAAACCCTATAAGAATGTTCTTACCTAGTGCTATTTCTCCATTATCTGTTGAAGGACCGTCTGCTATTACATCACCCTTCTCTACCTTTTCTCCTTTTTTTACAATAGGTCTCTGGTTTATACAGGTTCCCTGATTTGAACGAAGGTATTTCAAAAGCTTATAAACGTCTTTTCTTCCTTCTTTTGTTTTTATTACTATTTCTTTTGCATTAACAACATCAACTACTCCTGAGTTCTTTGCCAGAACAACAACTCCTGAGTCTCTTGCAGCCTTATACTCAATACCGGTTCCTATAATTGGTGAATCGGTTCTAATAAGAGGCACAGCCTGACGTTGCATGTTTGCTCCCATCAGTGCACGATTGGCGTCATCATTTTCTAAAAACGGTATCATAGATGTAGCAACCGATACAAGCTGCTTTGGAGATACATCCATAAAGTCTATTCTACCGTTTTCAACCTCAAGGAATTCCTCCTTGAATCTGCATACAACCCTTTTATCAGTAAATACCCCTTGTTCATTCAAAGGCTCATTCGCTTGAGCAATAATATATTCATCTTCCTCATCAGCTGTAAGATAAACTATTTCGGAAGTAACTCTGAACTCATCTTGATCTACCATTCTATAAGGTGCTTCAATAAATCCGTATTCATTTATTCTTGCATAGGTACTCAGTGAACCTATAAGACCTATATTAGGACCTTCAGGCGTTTCAATCGGGCACATACGACCGTAGTGAGAGTGGTGAACGTCACGAACCTCAAATCCTGCTCTTTCCCTGCTAAGACCACCCGGTCCCAAAGCACTCAATCTTCTTTTATGAGTCAATTCTGCAAGCGGATTGGTCTGATCCATGAATTGTGACAACTGGCTGCTTCCAAAAAACTCTTTTATTGATGCGGCAACAGGTCTTATATTTATAAGAGCCTGAGGCGTTACAATATCTATATCTTGAATGGTCATTCGTTCTCTAACCACTCTCTCCATTCTTGCAAGACCGATTCTGAACTGGTTCTGCAAAAGTTCTCCCACAGAACGTAGCCTTCTGTTTCCCAAGTGGTCTATATCATCGGTTGTCCCGATAGCATAGTTCAAGTTGATAATATAGTTAACCGAAGCAATTATATCCTCAACAGTAATATATTTAGGAATCAGAACATCTATATTCGCTTCTATTGCCTTTTTCAGTTCATCACCGCTTTTGCCCTTGTTTTCTTCTAAAATACTCGTTAGTACATCAAACTTTACTTTCTCGTTAATTCCAGCTTCTTTAGGGTTAAAATCCACATATCCTTTGATATCAACCATATTATTTCCTAAAACTCTTACCTTTTTGCCTTCAACAGTTACATCTATAGAGTTTATTCCAGCATTCTGAATTGCTTCCGCCTTACGTCTGTCAATTTTTTCACCTTGCTGTACAATTATCTCGCCGGTAGAAGGATTTACAATATTCTCCGATGCAATATGTCCGTTAATTCTTGAAGCAATGGAAAGCTTTTTATTGAATTTAAATCTTCCGAATTTGGCAAGGTCATACCTTTTCGGGTCAAAAAACAAGCTGTTTAAAAGTGAGCGCGCACTTTCAACCGTAGGAGGTTCTCCAGGTCTTAATCTCTTATATACTTCAAGAAGTCCTTCATCTTCAGTTTTTGAGTTGTCCTTCTGTATAGTTGCGCTTATTATTTCGTCTTCACCTAAATGCTCCATTATCTGCATGTCGGTCCCATATCCTAGAGCTCTGACCAAAACCGTAACAGGAAGTTTTCTCGTACGGTCGATCCTTACTGAGAGTATATCATTAGAATCAGTTTCATACTCAAGCCAAGCTCCCCTATTAGGAATTACTGTATTTGAATAAAGCTGTTTCCCTGTCTTGTCAAATTTCATGGAATAATAAATACCTGGTGACCTGACGAGCTGGCTTACTATAACACGCTCCGCACCATTTATAATAAAAGTACCGTTCTCAGTCATTAATGGGAAATCACCCATAAAAATTTCCTGTTCTTTTACTTCTCCGGTCTCCTTGTTTATAAGACGAACCTTTACTTTCAAAGGAGCTGAAAAAGTGGCATCTCTTTCCTTACACTCTTCAACACAATACTTGGGGTCTTCGTCCAGTGAATAATCAACAAACTCCAGGATAAGGTTTCCTGTATAGTCGGTTATTGGAGATACATCTCTGAAAACCTCTTTTAAACCTTCTTCCAGAAATTGATTGTAGGAGTTTTTTTGAATTTCAATCAGGTTGGGCATGTCAATTACTTCATCAATTTTGGAGTAACTCATTCTAACGTTTCTTCCCAATCGCACGGGATGCACCATTAAATATCACCTCATATATCAGACTTTTTTTGTCCTAGTACTTGCTAAAGCACGATAACACATCACCTGCATCCTTCTATCTTTAGCCTTAACTTAAAAGGATGCGACAAATCAAATAAACCATACAGTAGCGACTAACCACCTGTAATTCATATGTCACAGCATATGGCATCTACAAATGTTCAAGTCTAAACCACTAACGCACTTTTTTGCAAGAATCGACTATCCTATGTGTATATGCAACAATCGCACATAGATCCGATTATTTACTAAAACTGCGTTTTCTTTAACAATAACCAATTATTTGTTATAAACCCGAAAACCTCTTTTAGAAAATTTCAGTTTTCAGATTTATTAAACTTAAAACTGGTTATCCCTCTTACAATTACTCTTTTGCTTCTTCTTTGCTGTTTTCTCACAATACCCTCTGTTACATAAAATTAGTGCTTTAAAATTTATAAATTAATACAAAGCTCACCGGCTACTGACTGCTACCATTTATTTCAATCCTTGATTCAATATGTATAATGTAGCTTCTAAGCCAACGTAGCCTTGTAGTATAAATAAATAAATAAATAAACCAACAGTATATTTTTGCATTATGTACATATAATAATTTCATGTACATTTCTCAGACATTAAATTATTATTAACAAATATTGTCTAACTTATTCCAATATGCTATAATAAAGTTATAAAAAGTTTTTTGTACTACAGAAAATATTGGTATCGCATCTTGAAATTATAACGCAGTTTATAATTCTAACATAGACATATCAACTTGTCAATGTTTTTTTGTTTTTATTTTTTGTTTGAAAATTGCAAGTTAAAGTGACGGTAAAATTTTGGTAAACTTGTATAATGTA
>CAYPCH010000050.1:0-24854 GCA_964409165.1 uncultured Oscillospiraceae bacterium
ACCTTGCAGCCTTTTTTGAGTTTATATTCTTCCTTCAAAATACTACAGAGCTTTTCCGATTGTAGCAATAATTGCCTGTAAGTAAGTGTTTCACGGTCATCCGTCAATGCAATCCTGTCGGAATGTGACCTTTGTGCATAATTCAGCAGAGCCATTACATTTACCCCACATGTTAAAACAGCACAAACCAGTCTGAACAAGCCTAGAGGGGAAAGCAATCCTATTTTGTACAATACATATATAATGCTAACAGCTTTCACTCTCCATTGCCCCTTTTCTTAAGAAATTCGGGAACCACCTGTTCCCAGAGCCACCTGAAAACAACCGATGCCAACTGCCCAAAAACCAACCACCACGGAGAATATTTTCTCCTTTTGGTGTACATTGACCTGCAAATAATCCTGGCTACATGAGTGGGATTCATGGCGGGCATTTTATTATAAGCCTTGGTCGGCTCTATCATTCGTGTTTTTACCAGCGGAAGATAGACCGATGTAGTTGAAATGCCCATGGTTTTAAGTTCGGGAGCCGCTGACCGCAACCAAGTGTCAAAAGCCACCTTAGAAGCCTGATAAGCCGCCCAATAAGGGAAGGGTATCAGCAAAGCATTTATTGTAGATATATTGATTATATGACCCTGTTTTTCTTTAAGTAGCGGAATGGTCTCCAGTAGCAATTGCACCGGTGCAAAGTAGTTAATAGCCATTGTTCGGGTAAAATCGTGAAACCGATCCAGCGACTTGGCAACAGGTCTTCTAATTGATATTCCCGCATTGCTTACCACTACATCCAGTCCACAAGGAAGCTTATAAATAAACGCCAGCAACCCTTCGAGTTCTTCCTCATTTCTGAGGTCTGCTGAAAAAACACTTACTCTGGCCGTTTTCTTTTCTATCTCCTCTTTTATTGCCATAAGCTTCTCACCGGTTCTTGCAACCAAAATCAGATGCACATCAATACCGGCAAGCATATAAGCAAGCTTCTCACCTACCCCAAAACTGGCTCCTGTTATAAGAACTGTCTTCCCCTCAAGCGACTGTGCGAGTTTCTTTTCACTTAAGTAAACAGGGGGAAACAGCAAATTTTCCAAAAAACTGTACTTGTTCATAACATGTCCTTTATTATTTAATAAAGTTTCATTTTTCGTACTACTTTCATATTTTATATTAATCAAGAATTTAGCATTAATCAAGAAAATGATTCTACATTAAAAAAAAAATCGTTAAGGCACATTAAGGAACGAGTAAAATTTACTTCTGCTTTTTCAAGTCGCTATTCAAGATTGGTAATGCAATTTGTAATGCATTATATTATACTGTCGCTGTAATCAGACCTTTGCGCTAAAACCTCCTCCATTATCTCTGCTGCTAATCTTACAAGCTCTGAACAGGGTCTCTTTTTATAGTATTCTCTGGTTCTCTCTTCCGGTTCCGGTCTGTCATGCTTTATATTGAGACCTAGAAGTTCTCTGCATATTATAGAATCGTTCTTTTCCTTAAACCTTTGCGATAACATCTGGATTAGCTCATAATGTTTTTGTTTTGCTTGTCTGTCTTTTGGGTCGGTGTACCCGTATTTAAGACCTGCAATCATAAACATGGAAGATACAGCCCCGCAAACTTCTCTAAGCCTTCCCATACCTCCTCCGAATGAAGAGGATAATTTCAATGCAACATTCAGGTCCATACCTAATTCTTCACAGAATGCTCCGATAACTGCCTGAGAACAATTATAACCTTCTTTAAACAACCTTACTGCACACTCGGATTTTTTCTCCATTATAATACCACCTCATTTATTTACATTCCCATAACCCTTGCATTTCCCCTCTATACTGTTCACGAAAATGATTCTACATTGAAATATAAGCCCCTTCAATTTTCTAAGCAAGGCGTTGTTTCATTTTTTGCTGATTCTGATTCTTTAAAACACAAGTAGAAGGCTTATTCCCATTACCATCATTCCGGCAATCAAGCCCAAAATCGAAAGATGATGTTCACCGTATTCTCTTGCTGTAGGAAGCAGTTCATCAAATGAAATAAACACCATAATCCCAGCTATTGCTGCAAATACAATCCCGAAAACAACATTATTGATATAAGGTGCAAGAAAAAGAAAAGCAACTATTGCACCAAGAGGCTCCGCCGCTCCAGACAACAGAGACATTAAAAATGCCTTTTTTCTGCTTCCTGTTGCACAATATACAGGTATTGCTACGGCTATCCCTTCCGGTATATTGTGAATAGCCACCGCAATAGAAATAGCTATTCCCAGCTTCAGGTCAGTCATACCCGAAACAAATGTCGCCAGCCCTTCGGGAAAATTATGTATGGTTATTGCCAGCGCAGTCAACATTCCAGTTTTATATAGCTTTTGTTTTTTTGCAGATACCTCGCAATCCTCAAGTTTACGGAGTACATGGGGATTTTCAGGCTCGGGTACAAGTTTATCTATAAGTGCTATAAGCATAATTCCTGCAAAGAACGCCAAAAATGCCATCCATTTTCCAAGTTGTTCTCCCATGCCTTCAATAAGGTATTCATTAGCCTCTGATAATATTTCAACAAAGGATATATATATCATAACCCCTGCCGAAAAACCAAGTGATACAGACAAAAACTTTACATTCGTTTTTCTGAAAAGAAGAACAAGTAAACCTCCAAACCCTGTCGACAATCCTGCAAATAGCGAAAGTAATAATGCTATTGTCAAATTATAATTCTGCATAATCACATACTCCTGCTACAAATTCTATAAACCTTAATTATAATATCAAACTGTTTGTACTTTGTACAGGAAGCAAAGGGACGGTTCTCTTGCTTCCTTTTTCTTTTGATGCTTTTCCAAAGACTATATTCATTACTTTTCGTGCATGTCTCATTGTCCAAAACAATAGACCTTTTTTTTTAAATATATATTCAAAGTTTAAATATATTCCAATTATAGCTTACATACGAGACCATTGTAAACGGTTAGAATCTAAAAAGGAAGCAACAGAACCGTCCCCTTGCTTCTTATTTAAGCAGGTCTTCTATCTGACGTTTTACTTCGAGAGGCAGTAAATCAATAAGATAATTACGTTCCCTTCCCTGCATCTTCATATATTCCTGCTTTAGTCTTTTATAAGTCTCTGCAATTTCAACCTTCAATTCTCTAGCGGATAACAGGGAACATCCCTCTCCCCATACTATCATCTGCTGCAAACCGTCTGATGTGGCAACTGTTATATTATAGTTTTTCTTATTGTCATGGGCAAACTTTTCAATATACTGATCAGCCGTTTGTGCCTCCCTGGTATATACCATATGAATATTATAATAATCAATGGTTTCTTCGCGGTGTCCCTGAACACGGTAAGCATCAAACACCACAATAATCCTGCTTTTCCGTATCCACTGGTAGTTACTCAGATAATCGAGCAATTTCATTCTTGCACCATCCATATTCTCATCGGCAAGCTCTTTAAGTTCAGACCATGCATATATAATATTATAACCATCCACAAGCAGGTATTCTTCTTTATTTTCCTTCTGACTGCTTTGAACAGTGATAGGTTTATAGTAACTTTCACCGGCGCTCTTCTGCCTTTTCCACGCAGACTTTTTCCCTTGGTTTGCATAAAAGGTTCTATTGATAATTTGATCAATTTCTTCCAAGCTTATCGACTTTTCTTCCGAATATGAGGCATGGCTTTGATTGGCTGTCTCCAAATCGCCTTTTTTCTGAAAATAGCTTTCAACATGCATATAGTCTTTTACCTCATACCATTCCACTGGAAAACCTGCTCCATTTTTACAAAACACAGACCCTGTAGGGTTTTCAATATCTCTTTCCGAATCATAACCAATATATTTAATAACCTCTTGCATATTATGACACGGTTCGTACCCTTTCAGGCTGTAAAAGAGCCTGCCATGACCTTTGGTATAAGCTATTACCTCTTTCTGATAATTCCTCATGTTAATAACGGGGGCACTTCCTACAAGAACTGCAATCCCAGTATTTATCTGTGATAATTCGCAGGTGCCGTGCATTTTCTCAATATCGGTCATAGCTCTTCCTACCATTTTCTCAGGCATTTCCAGTTGAAAGGAATAATAAGGCTCCAGCAATACTGATTCTGACTCCTTTAAACCCTGTCGTACTGCACGGTAGGTAGCTTCCCTGAAATCTCCGCCTTCTGTATGTTTATTGTGTGCTCTGCCTGAAACCAAAGAAATTTTCATATCTGTAACAGCTGACCCTGTCAGAACGCCTTTATGGGACTTCTCTTCGAGATGAGTTAAAATCAGCCTTTGCCAGTTTTTAGCCAACACATCCTCATTGCATTCCACTGCAAATTTAAGACCACTTCCCGGCTCACCCGGCTCAAGTAACAAATGAACCTCAGCATAATGCCTCAATGGTTCAAAGTGTCCAACTCCTTCAACTGTATTGGCAATAGTCTCTTTATATACAATCCTTCCGGCATCAAATTCAACATCAACACCAAAGCGGCTTTTTATAAGGCTCTGCAAAACCTCAATCTGCACCTCTCCCATGACCTGTGCCTGGATTTCCTGTAAATGTTCATCCCATACAACATGCAACTCCGGCTCTTCTTCTTCAATCTGACGCAGCTTGGGAATCATTACTCTTGGATCATAGCCATCGGGAAGTATAACCTGATAGCGTAGTACCGGTTCTAATACCGGCACATCTGAAGCCTTCTCAATTCCCAAGCCATCTCCCGGCTTGGATTGTCCGAGACCTGTTACTGCAATTACAGCACCTGCATCTATTTCGTTAGCCGTCGTGAATTTCTGTCCTGAATAGATACGAATTTGATTTACCTTCTCTTCCCAGATACCATTTGACAATACATCCTTTACCTTGAGTTTTCCTCCTGTTAGCTTCATGTGCGTAAGGCGGTTGCCCTGCTCGTCCCTTGTTATTTTGAATATTTTAGCCCCGAATTCATCCGAATAGCAAGGAATCTCAGCATAATTTATAATACCCTGTATAAGCTGCTTAACACCTTCTTCTCTCAAGGCCGAACCAAAAAAACACGCAAATACATTACGTTCCCTGATAGCTGTACTAATCTGTGAGGTTTCAACACATCCTGTTTCCAGGTAAGATTCCATAATTGTTTCATCGGACATGGCCAACTGTTCGTAAAAACTGTCTTTTGCAGTCTGTCCAAATTCAATACATCCATCATTGAGATGTTTTTTTAATTCTTCTATAAGCTTGTCCTTAGCGGTACCGTCCTGATCCATCTTATTGATGAACAAAAAAACCGGTATATTATAGATATCAAGCAACCTCCATAATGTTTTGGTATGTCCTTGCACTCCGTCTGCACCGCTAATTACTAAAATTGCATAATCCAGCACCTGAAGCGTTCTTTCCATTTCAGCCGAAAAATCCACATGCCCCGGGGTATCTAGTAAAGTAACTTGGGTCTCACCCATTTCAAATACTGCCTGTTTTGAAAAAATGGTGATTCCTCTTTCCTTTTCTAGTTCATAGGTATCCAAATAAGCATCTTTATTGTCTACCCTTCCCATCTTTCTTATTTTGCCGCTAAGATAAAGAATGCTCTCCGATAAAGTTGTCTTGCCCGCGTCCACATGCGCTAGTACTCCAATGACTAAATTTCTCATAATCTATTTCAAATCCTTCATAAATTCTTGAACTATCATCTTTTATATTATGCCTATATTGAATGCAGTAAAAACTTTACACAAATCCCGGCTTTCGACATTTTATAATTAAGCTATTAAATGAACTTTGCAAATTTAAATATGAAAACAAAAACATTATATCATAGGAAAAAAACCTTTTAAACAAACGTGATAAAATGTTAAGTACCGGAAAGAGGCCTAACAAAATTTCGTACCCATTGAGAGTACTCAATTTTGCCGGATTTCCTTTCAGGAAATGGTCCTAATAAAAAGGACAGACCGAGTTTAATTCGTTCTGTCCTTGATAAAGTTAAATGAAGTTAAAGAAAATTAAATTTATGCTTAAAATTTATCTATAGTACCAAGAATATATCTTTTTAATAGAGCGTAGTCAGTAGAGTTCACTGAACCATCTTCATTTAAATCCGCTGCCTCGTAAAATTTTCCTTCTTCCTCTTTTATATCAAATTTTAATGTTCCCAGGATATATCTTTTTATTATAGCGTAGTCAGTAGAGTCTATACTACCATCATAATTTACGTCTCCAAGTTTTACTGTAGGCGTTGGAGATGTAGTTGAAGTTTCGCCAATTAGCTTAATATTGTCTACAATAAATTTGCCTGACTTGGCGTTACTATACATAAAATGAATAGCATTTACCTTGTCCAAATCAAGGGTACCACTCATATCCTGACTTGGTGGCTGGTAATCAGGTCTTCTTATGAAGTTGGAAAACGGTATCTCTATGGTTTCCCATGAAGTATCCGGGGTTAAGGTATAAACCCAATGTTCTCCATCTTCACCCGGTGTTAAACCCTTTTCAGAAATCAGAAACCTGATTTCGTTTGTAGAAGTATCTACTGATTTAATATCAAAAGATATCTTAAGCCACTCGGACCAATCGTCTTCAACTCCATTGGCAACACCCCAGTAAGAGTCGCTTCCTCCAACGTAAGTTATTTCCAAACCGTCTCCTGATTTTCCATTTACAGTCTGCAAAGAAACTGTCGCACCTTCTCCATAGTAAGCATCCCATTTTACCCGACCTTCAAAATCGTCATGCATTTTCTCTCCAACTGCAGGTGTTACAGGAGGCTTTGGAGTTGTAGTGGGTGTTATCGGTATTGGAGTAATTGATGGAAATGATCCGGGATTCATGATTGCATTTAGAACTTCTGTGTCAAAGGTACGAGTATCCCTGTTGTAAATACCCATATCATATTCCAATGACCCGAAAACTCCATTATCCCAAACGGAACATGCAAAACCACGGTTTAAAGCCAAGTCACTAATAAAATCATACCATTTTAAGCGTGAAGGTTTATCTGCATATGCCATTACAGCAAACTCACCAAGATAAACAGGAATGTTGTTTTTTTCAGACCAGTTTTTAACATAATCAAACACCCTTGCCATATTATCCATATCAGCTTGTGTTCCCCAAGTACCTTTCCAGTTATGTGTAAAATCAAATGGGTCATAGTAGTGGAAAGTTGCCATCAAATTAGGATCATTAGGAATACTCAGGTTGGAGAGTGTATTATAACTGTTCCAAAAATTTGAACCGAGAATAACAATACGGTTAGGATTGTTTTTACGGATTATATTTAATATCCTTTTGTTCATATCATTTATCTGGCTGTCTGTAATATTTCCATGAGACTCATTTAGAATTTCAAATAACAGGTTCTCTGATTTATCTTTAAACCTTTCTGCTATTTGCTCCCATATCTTCTCAAAGCGTTCTATATTACCATCGTAGTCTTCCATAATCCATTCATCATGGTGAGAGTTTAAAACAGTAACAAATCCTTTTGATAGAGACCAGTCAACAACCTGCTCAACTCTATCCATAAAAGTCTTATCAACAGTATAAGGATATGATTTTCCAGAATGGTTGTCCCACCTTACAGGAATTCTAACATTCTTATAGCCTGCAGTTTTAAAATCGTCAAAATAGTATTCCATGGCAACTTTTGACCAGTCACCCTCATACGGAGGTTCAAGGGTATTACCCAGATTGGTTCCCATTCCCATTTTTATTACCATTTCTTTTGGGCTGGTATTATTACCGGAAGTTGAAGTAGGAATTGGAGACGAAATTATAGTAGGTGTTGAGCTAGGTATTGGGGTAGGAGCAGATGTACCAACAGCTATAGCCTTTTTAAATGCCTCAAGGGTTGCGGCACTTGAATTTATTCTCCAGTCAGTCTCTTTATTTTCACTAAACCACACAGCAGCAAATATCTTATCATAAGATGTTCTTATTGTGTTAAATGACTCAGTAACCCATTTTGCCTTATCTCCTCCAATTTCAGTCGATGCAAATTCTGCTAAAATGATGGGTTTGTTTATTGTTTTTATTGCATTATAGGATTGTAAAAAAATCTGATCAAATGTTTGCCATACACTTCCCCATGATTGAGTAGTACCCCAGTTATAGCCGTCAATCGAAGTATAGTCCACATAGTTATCACCAGGATAGAAACCAAGAAAACTTGTACCTTCACCTACATTGGAGCAGTTTACATTATGTACCCATTTGACATTTGAAACGCCATTATTGCGGAAAATATCAACGACATGTCTGAAGGCTGCTTTATATGTTTCGTTTGTATTTACCTTGTTTTTGTGTCCTATGGCCCATGGATACCAATCGCCATTGGCTTCATGAAGTGGTCTCAACCATATTTCCTTACCATAAGACTTAATATCCTGAGCCATTCTATTTAAGTAAGAATCTGCTTTGCCATTATTGATATCAACAGTTGTATATTCCCATGGCTCCCATGTAATCATCAATACCGAACCGTTATTATAAACGGCATCTGCATAGGGTTTCACATAACTAAAATTAGTTGACCAGTCAATAAACTGGTGGACAATATCAAGTTTCTTTTGCTGAAGTTCTTGATATCTGTTTATATCAGCTTGTGCAGGCTGAGTTCCTACCCATGCACCAATTTTTAATTCCCTGTTAGCATCGCCGCCGTATACTTGAACAGAAACAATGCATGTAAGCATGCTTAAAACCAGTAAAAACACCAAAATTCTTCTAAACATTAATTTTCCTCCCATTAATAAATAATGAATAAATTTTTGTCACTTATTAGGTTGTACTCCGTAAAATAATAATAGTAACGTTTTTATTTTAGAAAAAAGAATTTTAAATCAATTGCATAAAAAATCTGAATACTTGAATTTTTTAAATTCCACCTCTCATTAAACCTATACTCTCTAATATTTCACTATCAAAAACCAAACATCTCCCCCTTTTAAATGTCATAAAAGTCTTCTCTATTACTAGTTAAATCTATATGTAAACTATATACTCTCTATAAAGGTTATACTCCCCAAAGTTAGAAAGGTAACGATTTATGCAAAAAAGAAAAAATTGATATAAAAAAATTGATGTTTAGTACCTTTATTGATATAATCAAGGTAAGTACTTGAATTTTTATTATAATTAATTACTGCTCTCTCTAACTGTGAGTTTATATCTTTATGTCTTTCACCATATCTATTTCAAACCAAACTACTAACCTTTATCTTTCAAAGAGGTGATATATTGGTAGATAACCGGACTTTAGTTTCCAATACATTAAATGGCGACATGGAATCGTTTTCCTTGCTTGTACAAGCCTATCAGGCGCAGCTTTATAATTTTATATATAAGATGACCAATTCAAAAGAGGATACTGAAGATATTCTCCAAGAAGTTTTTGTAAAGGTATATAATAATCTTTATAAATATAATGATAATTTTTGTTTCTCCACCTGGATATATAGTATTACCGTTAATACCGTTAAGTCATCCTATAAAAAAAAGAAATGCAGACCATCAAGTCATTTTGTTGATGGCTTAATAGAGGAAATTTCAAGCTCAGATAACGATCCTGAATTAATAATGGAAGTTAAAGAGCACTACATAAAAATTATTGAAGTAATTGATAGCCTTAAAGAAAAACAAAAAACTGCTTTTATATTACGGTTTTTAAAGAACTTTTCCTATGAAGAAATTGGAAACATTATGGGTACTTCTCAAGAAGCCGCTAAGATGAAAGTCTATAGGGCAAAAACCATACTTGCCAAAAAGCTTGAAAATATGAAGGAAAAGGGTGTTTTTTAATGAAATGTGGTTATTTTGAGGATATTATAAATTATGATGAGGGCTCTTTGAATACCGAGAGAGCCGAACAAATAAAAAAGCATATTCAGACATGTGAAGAGTGCAGAAGTTTTCTAGAAGCACTCATGATATCAAGAAAGTATATTACTAAAGAACCAAAAATAGATAAGAATTTTTATATGAGGGTTTTAAATACAGTTGATAAAAAAAGATATAAGGATAGTAAAATAACGTACAAGCTGCCTCGCTATATGAGAAAGCTAAAACCTGCCTTTGGAGTTATTGCTGCTGTCTTTGCGTTAGTAATGCTGATAAATTTTAACGGATTTTTTGGTAATCTTAATATTCTTAACACTGGCAAAATAAAAGATTACAGCAAATCCCCCTATAATGTAGAGACAAACCTGGAATTTTTACGGACTAAAGGTCAAAATATTATAACTTCTAAAGGCGAAATTTTTAGAATAAGAGGAGTTACTCTAACAAATAATTTCTGGGGCAATTGGATTGACGGTATATCAGAAAAATTGCAATCAGAAGGCAATGATCCTGTTATACGTCCGGTAGTACAGGATTCCTGGGTATTAACTGATAATGATTTTGAACGTATTAAAAATCTTGGTTGTAACACTGTTCTATATGACATTAATTATCAGCTTTTTGCTGAAGATAACCCTAACAGAACAGAAAATATTGAAAGGCTTAAAAGTCATATAATTCGTTTTTCCGCCATGGATATATATACTGCTGTTATGCTAATGGTTCCTCCTGGATTGGATTCAACCAATGATATTTATGAAATGTATAAGCCTGGTTCCGTTCGTGTTAAGTCGGTATTTGAAGACGACACATACTATTCACAATGGGTAAGTATGTGGAAATATTTAGCCAATGAACTTAAAGATTTCAAGAGTGTTGCCGGTTATGGACTAATAAATCAACCTCGGGTTCCAACCAATGAAGAAGGTGGAATTGAAATCTTTAAAAACCGTTTAAACAATGCATGCAAAGAGATTCGCAAGATTGACAAAAATCATATAATATTTGTACCTGAATACAACAGCAGAGAGGCCAATTCTGGAGAATCTTACTGGGATAGCAAATCAAACAGCTACAAGGTTGAAAACGGCGAGCAAGGTATCATCTGGGAAAGAGGGCTGGTTAAGGTAAGTACAGATAATGTTGTTTATTTGTTTCATTTTTTTGAACCTTATGATTTTGCAAATAACGGTATCGGAAGCTTTGATGCCTCTATTTTGGAAGATCAGGTTAAAAACCGTTTCAATTGGGCAAAAGAAATTGGAAATGCTCCCTTATTGACTGAGTATGGGGTATCTAGAGTAAATGAAATGGATCAGCGTCTTAAATGGTTGGAAACAGTTCACTCAATTTATGACAAGTATTCTATATCGGCATCATACTTTCAATACAAATCTTCAACAGGGTCATACGTTAATATGAAAACCGGCTTCAACCCAATTTATGGCGAATACATTAACTGGAATAGAGAAATTACCCTTAAAGACGGATCCTATTTGTTTAACTATGAAGACGCGGCACAGGCTGCAAAAGATAATAGCTTTGTAGAAGTACTTGAAAATTTCTATCTGAAAAATAACAGGATTGAAGCAGTATCATTACTTGACAATAAACCCCTTTTAGATTCGCTACAGGAATTCTGGAAACAAACTATTGAGTAGTTTTTATAGTCACCCTTCCCTTAACAATTTGTGGTTTTTGCATTAGTGATATAAACTGTATTTACTAGGAGTATAGCCCCTGCGGTCTATACTCCTAGTTATAAAAAACTCCTAAGTTATAAAAACATATTCTGTTACAAGTCACTGGTTGTAACTATTCAAACATTTTACCAGCATAGTTACTATCTCAGCCCTGGTTATTGTATTGCCCGTTCTTATCGTATTGTCCTCGTAACCTATAACAATATTGTTTGCATACGCTACAGATACATAGCCTCTTGCCCAATCCGGTATACTGTCATAATCTTTGAAGCCTTTGAGTTTATCTTCCGACGGCTTTATCTTGAAAGATTTCATCAGCATAACAATAGCCTCTGCCCTGCTGATTTCCTTATTTGCTCTAATCGTTCCATTCGGATAACCTGTGATTATTTCAAGCCGGACAGCTTCCTTTATATAACCTTGTGCCCAATCCGGAACTTCTGACCCATCTTCAAAGTCAAGTCCTGCTTCTGCTTGCGGCACAATACCCTTTGCCTTTATAAGCAATACTGTCATTTCTGCTCTGGTAATTCTCTTGTCAGGCTTTACCGTATTATCTTCGTAACCTGTTATAATGCCTTTTTTGAGTAGTTCCAATATAGCCTGTCTTGCCCAGTGCTTTTCAACTTCCATGTATACTTTTGCCGGAATTTCTTTCTCTGACTCTTCATCCACAACCTTTTCTTCAATCTGCGCAGTTGTATTTTCCGGTGTTATTAATGGTGTTACGGTTGGTGTTACAGTTGGGGTAGGTGTATCTTCAATAAAGACATTCTGATTATTGGAACCTGACCCACTTGACGTTTTTTCTGTATTGGGTTTGCTTTGGTTTGCAGGTGAAGTTAATGCCACAGATGTTGATGCAGGCGTAGGTGTAGGTGTAGGTGTCAGTAGTATTGTTGATGAGGGTTCAGGTGCTGTCGGTGTCGGTTCAGGTGATACAGTTAGTGTTGGTTCAGGCATTACCGATGTCGGGGTCGGTGTATTTATTGTTGGTTTCTGTGTTGATGTTGGTGTTGATGCCGATGTTGGTGTTGATGTCGGTGTTGGTGTTGATGTCGGTGTTGATGCCGGTGTTGGTGTAAAATCAGGTTGCTCATCATCTCCCGGTTTTCCTGCCTTACCAACTATCTTTGCATTGCTCCATCTGCTCATTTCAGCATTTTCATCAAAAGAGAAAACCGATCTTACTCTAAAAATATAACTGTTTTCACTTTCATATTTATCTACTTCATATACATTTTGAGATACACTAACTATCTTATCCCTGTTAACTTCGAGTTCATAGGATAACGCATCTGAATCCTGGCTCCATTGCAGAACATACTGTTGACTGTTTTCTGAAATAATTATCTCACTTTGAAACGGTCTTTCATAAATATCTGAATAAACAGAGGAGAATACATCAACAATTCCCGATGTATAAACCTTGTTTTCTAAACTTTTCATTTGAAAAACAAGGTTTTTTATCCTTTCAGCTATATTTTTCATATTTTCATCGGAATACTCTGAATAAACAGCACAAGCAATACCGGTTACAAACGCTGCTGCCATTGATGTTCCGCTCATTAAACCATATGTGCTGCCCGGTAAAGTTGAATAAATAGATTCTCCTGGTGCAGCCAAAGCAATGTCATTGCCAAAGCAGGAAAACCCGGACAATTCACCGCAATTATCTACAGATGCAACTGATATTATATTATCAAGCGGAAAACATGCCGGATACATTGGGCTTTTGTCTGAAGATTTACCCGTGTTTCCTGCAGCACACACAAATAGCATATCCGACTCTTTCATACAATCTAATAATGCCTGATCGTGGACAGGACTCCCCCAACTGCAGTTCATTACCCTTGCTCCCATTTCTTCAGCATACTTGATAGCCTTTATTGCTGAAACAGTATCTGAACCAATTGACATATCCATTAATTTTATCGGAAGAATTTTTATTTTAGAAAAAACTCCACATATACCTTTATCATTTGATACTGCGCCAAATATTCCGGCAAGGTGGGTTCCATGTTTGTCATTATAAACAAAATCCCATACAGTATTGTCATTATTAAGAAAATCCCAGCCATTTATATCATCTATAAATCCATTTCCATCATCGTCAATCCCATTTCCCATAATCTCTTTTTCATTTACAAAAATATTCTCTTTCAAATCTTCATGCGTTATATCTACAGATGTGTCTGCAAGGGCTACAATAACTTCCTTACTAGTATCAAATTCAAAGCTCTCAATAAACTTTTTAAAATTAATATCTATACCCGGAATACCTTTTTGAGAATAGACTTGCCCGGAATTTACAAGCCCCCATTGCTGGTTATAATATACATCCTCAACAACTGACATTATTTGCAATTCATGATTTTGTTGAATATATTCAACTCGCGGATCATCTATAAGATAGTTTTTGATATAATCAGAACTGGTTTTGTCATGAGCCTTTAGATACTCCATATTTGAGTAAATCTTTTCTGTGGTAATGTTTAAAGGAATATCCTCACCTGAAAAATCAGCACCTTCTTTGAATTTTATTATGTATTCGGCAGGAAACACACCTTTATCATGTTTAGCTTGCGCAATAGTATCGTCGGTACTAAAAGTACAAATAAATAAATAAACAGCAATAAAAAATAATAACTTAAATCGAATCATTTGATCCCCCAAAACGCAACAATATTCGTTCACGCTAAATTTTCAGATGGCCGAACCTTCGATGGAACTAGACTTCGAACCCAATATATATTTTTATCTATAGGTATCAATCTCTTCAAATATCTTTTTAGCATTTTCCACATGTGGAGGCATCGCCATAATAAAAATCACCATTCTATCCTTGCGGATAACGCTAATATAGAAATCTTCCATATCTAAAACATACTTATTTGATGCATCACTGTCTGATTCAACACCTTGTAAATCTTCAGATTCATAATTTTGCTTGCGATCACTTTTTATATCGTTATAAATATTTATAGCGCTTTGCGGATTTTCAGTTGTAATAGCCCCAATACTAATATCACCGGAATTCAATAAATGATAATCTAATATTTTACAACCGAACAGCTCATCCAAATCTATATTCTGTTCTTTGGTAACATCTTCAAGCTTATAACCATATTTGGTTATAGTCTCAATAACAAAACGAGAGTCAATTACCTTGACAGTCTCACTGCACCCCACAATTACAAATAATAACACTAAAACAATTGTGCTTACCTTTCTTAAGTCAAACCTCGTTTTTTTCCCCATCTCAGACCTCCAAAAACAATTTTGTGTAACAGTTTTATATTTTGATTAACAATATTAATCACGAAAATGACTCAACATTGAAAAACTAATTTTCGTGATATTACATTAAGGAAATTGAAGTGCGATATAAAATCTTTATCGCATTCAATATACATTAATTTTATAACATTATCGGATTAATTACAATTTTGACTAATGTTTTTCAGACCAATTTTCACACCAGTATAAAATTGAAGATATCATTATCACAAATTTTACGTAAGTTTACTTCCGGCATCTACACGCTTATTCAACATCCTGAGCATTACAAACATAAGTACAAGTATACTGCCGTTAAAGAAAGGCATAAGCCAATAGCCTGTCTGCGATGCCAAAACACCATACAACGGAGGCATAAATGTACTTCCAACATATGCACAGGCCATTTGTACACCTATCATTGATTGAGAATATTTAGCTCCAAAGTTTACCGGAGTTTCATGTACCAAGCTCGGATAGACGGGTGCGCAACCTATTCCTGTCAATATGAACCCGGCTAATGAAGTGCCTTGCCCAAAAGGAAGCATAATCATTATTGTTCCTACTGCAATTAGTGCTTCCCCCCAATAAATCATCTGTCTATTATTTAGCTTAAGTGTAATAAATCCTGATAAAAACCTGCCAAAGGTAATACCAAAAAAGAAAAGAGATGCCCATTTTGCCGCCGTTTCCACCTGAACGCTATGAGTTATAACCGCAAAACTGCTTCCCCATAAGCCTGTCGTTGATTCTATGGAACAATAGCAGAAGAATGCTATTAATGCATATTTTGCTCCCGGAAGCCTCAAAAGTTCCTTTTTACTGATTACCTTATCCTCTTGTTCTGGTCTGTCAAATTTCACCTTGTCAGTCTCAGCCTTATTGACAGACGATGTTTTTTTCCACAACGGTAAGGTAACAAATAATATCACAACCAGAATGAATTGAATAATTGCAACAGTACGATAGCCTGTCTGAAAAACATATCCTCGTTCCAAAAAATAAGACATTATGATTGGACCGGTCATGGCACCCACCCCCCAAAAGCAATGAAGCCAGCTCATATGTTTTGATTTGTAGTGAAGTGCTACAAAATTATTAAGAGCAGTATCTACTGAACCTGCCCCAAGTCCTAGTGGAATTGCAAAAATACAGAGCATATAAAACTCTCTACTCACCGAAAATCCCAATAATGCTATTGCTGTCATCAATACACTGATGGAGGTAACTAAACCGGTTCCAAATTTTCTGATAACCCTATCACTAAATAAGCTTGATACTATAGTTCCTCCTGCTATAATCATGGAAACAATGCCTGCATAGGAGATTGGAACCCCCATATTCGGGTACATGGATGGCCAGGCTGAACCTAGTAGTGAATCCGGCAGTCCGAGGCTTATAAATGCCAGATAAATAATAACTAATAAAACTGTTAATACCATTTCGCTATTTACCTCTACTCTTTCGTATTAATCACTAAAGAATTTCAAACTCGTTCTTGTTGAATTTAATCAATCCATCATCACGCATATTGCAAAGCTCACGCGATAATGCACTTCTATCTACACAAAGATAACTTGCAAGACCTTCCCTGCTATATGGTATTGAAAACTTTTTTGAGTGCGATATTTGAATTTGTGCATAAAAAAAGGTTAATAACTTTTCTCTGGTTGTACGTTTTGATAGTATCTCAATTTTTTGATTCAACATAATATTCTTTTTCGCAATCAACGAAAGCATATTTTCTATAAGACTTGAATGGAAAATACAGTTCTTATGACAAGTCTTAATAATTCGTTTGCAATCAATGAACAGTATTTCACTATCTTCCACAGCTTGCACTGTTACAGGACATTCGTAAACATCAGCATACGCAAATGCTTCAGCAAAAATATCATTAAGACCTAAATGTGCAAGAATACTTGCATTACCATCAATATCTTCTTTTATAACTTGGATACTGCCTGACAAAACTATTCCAATCAGGTTAACATGTTCACCTTGAAACAATATGATATCTTTTTTCTTAAAACAAACAACCTTTGCAGACAAGCATTTTAAAATACCGTCCAAATCAGTTGGTTCAAAATTCTTAAATAAATCATTTTTCTGAAGTTGGTTAATGTATTTCTTCATATGCCACCTCCTGTGTTGCAAATGCAACAGAAATCCTATTCCCATTATAATATACTGATAGTATAAAAAACAAGGAGGAATTCAAAATGATAAGACAAATTATAAAAATTGACGAAGATAAATGCAATGGATGCGGATTATGTGTAAATGCCTGCCATGAAGGAGCTCTTGCTATAGTTAATGGAAAAGCAAAGCTTTTTCGTGATGATTATTGCGATGGATTGGGAAACTGCTTGCCGGTTTGTCCAACCGATGCCATTAGTTTTGAGCAAAGAGAAGCAGCAGCATTTGATGAAGAGGCTGTCATGAATAATATAAAAAAACAAGAACCTCAAAATTTGGCATGTGGTTGCCCGGGCAGTCATTCTAAAACCCTAGAACGCAAAGTTAGCAACCAACCCAATGTTGAGGCTTGTTCAAAAGCTGAAACCCACTTGAATCAGTGGCCGGTACAAATCAAGCTTGTTTCACCAAACGCATCTTATTTTAATAATGCACACCTTTTGATTGCAGCAGACTGTGTCGCATATGCATATGGCAATTTCCATAGCGAATTCATGAAAAATAAAATAACCCTGATAGGCTGCCCAAAGCTGGACGAAGGTGATTACAGTGAAAAGTTTACTGCTATTCTTAAACTAAATAACATAAAATCCTTAACGGTAGTCAGAATGGAAGTTCCCTGTTGCGGGGGTATTGAAAACGCTGTTAAAACATCACTCCAAAACAGCGGAAAATTGATTCCTTGGCAGGTTGTAACAATTTCAACAAGCGGTAGAATCCTGGAAACATAATAAATGAAAGAGGATGAAAGGAAATGGCTCTAAACAAAATAACCCCTGACAATTTCTATTGATTGTCAGGGGTTATTTTGTTAGGCTATTATGCTGTAAATAATTCTATATCATCTTCAACAGTGCCAATACCTGCTATTCCAAAGTTTTCAACAAGGACTTTTACTACATTCGGTGATAAGAATGCAGGCAATGTAGGTCCTAAATGAATATTCTTAACGCCTAAATACAGAAGAGCAAGAAGTACTATTACAGCTTTTTGTTCATACCATGCTATATTATAAGCAATAGGAAGCTTATTTACATCATCAAGACCAAATACTTCTTTAAGTTTCAGCGCAATCACCGCGAGAGAATATGAATCATTGCATTGACCGGCATCCAACACTCTTGGTATACCACCGATATCTCCCATATCAAGCTTGTTATATCTATATTTAGCACAGCCTGCTGTAAGGATAACAGTATCTTTTGGAAGTTTCTGTGCAAACTCTGTATAGTATTCTCTTGATTTCATTCTTCCATCGCAACCTGCCATAACGAAGAACTTCTTGATTGCACCCGATTTAACGGCTTCTACTACTTTATCAGCCAAGGCAAGTACCTGTGCATGTGCAAATCCTCCAACTATACTGCCTGTTTCAATTTCTTCAGGTGCTTTACATTTCTTCGCCATGTCAATGATGGCGGAAAAGTCCTTTTTGCCGTCTTTATCTGCTTCAATATGAGTACAGCCTGGATAACCTGACGCACCAGAAGTAAATATTCTACCTCTTACCTCTTCATTTCTTGGTGGTACAATACAGTTGGTAGTAAACAGGATAGGACCATTAAAGGTTTCAAACTCTTCTATCTGTTTCCACCATGAACTACCATAGTTGCCCACAAAGTTTTCATACTTTTTGAAGAATGGATAATAGTGAGCCGGAAGCATTTCACTATGAGTATATACATCAACGCCGGTTCCTTTGGTCTGTTCAAGCAACTGCTCAAGATCTGTAAGATCGTGACCGGAAATCAATATACCCGGTTTTTTACCCACACCAATATTAACACTTGTAATTTCAGGATTTCCATATTTCGATGTGTTTGCTTCATCAAGCAGTGCCATTACATTAACACCAAATTCTCCTGTTTTTAATGTAAGTGCAACCAGTTCGTCGACTGACAATTTATCGTTCAATGTAGCAGCCATTGCTTCATATATAAATGCACAAATGTCTGGATTTTCTTTCCCAAGATTAAGAGCATGGTGAGCGTACGCAGCCATACCTTTTACACCATAAACAATAAGTTCTCTCAATGACCGGATATCTTCATTTTCTGTAGCAAGCACTCCAATTGTTGAAGCCTTCTCAAGCATTGATGCCCTGTCGGTTACTTCAAAATTTGCAGCATCTATTGATTCTATTCCAACAACTTTCTTTTTCAATTCATTTCTCAAACCAAGCAATTTCTGAATCTGTTTTTCTATAGCAGACTCATCAAAATTTGCATTAGTAATAGTAATAAAAAGACTCTTTATAACTTCATGATTTACTTTATTAATTGTCTTTACGTCCAATTTACCTTTAACTACAACTTCAGCAACTCCTTTTACAGTGTAAATCAATAAGTCCTGTAGTTTTGCCACTTGCTCATTTTTACCACATACTCCTTTGATTTGGCAACCTGTACCCTTTGCTGCCTCCTGACATTGAAAACAAAACATGCTCATAATACCCCTCCTAATTTTTTGGTGCAGGTGCTTTGACAACAATCAACTCTAGAACCTGCTCATTATAATTATTTACATTCATTTTAGTGTTGAAAGGAATCTTTAGAACTGAACCGGCTTCATACTGATGAATTTCTTGTTCATCCAGCCCAATAGATAATGTACCCCTCAAAACCGTCATATAAACATTTGAATTTGAAAAATGCTCAGGAAGCCCCTCATCTTTGTTAAAAATCATATGGAGATAGTGAATATTATCATCCTGAATTACTTTTTCAACTGTTTTTTTATTGCCGATACTCATATTAAAAACCTGTTCAATCATTATTCTATTTCCTTTCTATTTGTATTTTTTCTACTTAAGTATAAACCATAGCAGATAGTTTCTCTGTTGCATTTGCAACTAATATAATTATTTTTTTAATGTAGAATTATTTTCGTGACTAATATATAAAAGTGTCCTGAAGACATTCCTTCGAGGAGCTAACGGAATGTTTTAGGACACCTTGTATCTTTACCCGCTGGCAAAGTTTAAGCTTTTCTTTTTTATTAGTTGCACTTATTTATTTTAGAATATTTTCAAAGATAAGGCTTCTTTTATTCTTTTATTCTTTTTTACCTTTCTGACTTTCCGTTTTTATATTGCTTTCCAGCTTCTTTAAAGTATTCGAAGCAAACTCACGTCCGCCAATCCCGAAAGATATGGCAAATGCAACTGCAAGAGCTCCAAGTGTGAGAATAAATGCTGCATTCACAATTGAAGGAGCAATTCCTAGTTGAATAAGTGCCATAAATGCTGCAAAGGCGATTATTATGAATTTTGCAGTCAACGCAGAAATTTTGGCATTCGAATAATGTTTGAGTATGAGATTTTCAACCCAGTTTGCAATAAGAAATGTTGCACCCAATATTATTACTGTACTGATTGCAGAAGGCATATAAGATATTATGGCTTGCCCAATATACCGCAACACTTCCAATTTAAGTACATTAAACGCCTCAACTACAAACAAAAGTATAATTATATATTTTACTGTTTCTCCAATCACTTTTGAAAGAGAGAATTTTTTTATCTTAGAATCTTCTGCAGCAACAAATTTCTGAGTAAGCTTATCGGTACCAACAGAAGAGAGAATTTCCGTTAGCAATTTTCCAACAATTCTAGCAATAAATATACCAACTATTATTATTGCAATAGCTATGAAGATATTGGGCAGATACATCATGACCGTGTTAAGCATGGCAATCGCAGGCACTGATATTGCCGATATGTTAAGAGTCTGAAGTGCCGCAATTATGACAGGAATAAGTATTAAAACATACACCACATAAGAAATCACTGATGAAAGTGCGGTTCCCTCTGTGGGAGAAATTCCTGCTTTCTCTTGAATTTTATCAACTTTGAATTTTTTGAGTACCGGGACTAGCAACTGGCGTATAGTGCCAGCTACAAAAATGCCTACTACCAAGATGACAACGGCTGCTATAATATTAGGAATATAATTGAGAAACTTCGAAACCATGTTTGAAATGGGTGCTGAAACATTCTGCATGCCTAATTTATCCAGAACGGCTGGCAAAAATAACAAAAACACTATTATAAACACAAGTTTCCCTAGAAACTCAAGTGAACTGCCTGTAGCCTCATCAGTGATTCCCCACTTCTTAGTGAATTTCTCTGCTTTGACTTTGCTGAGAACCTTAACTACAAGATTTTTTGCAATGGTTGCAACAATCCATGCGATAAGTAACAGAAACACCGCGACTAAAAATGATGGGATTAGTGAGAAATACGAACTCCAAGCACTACGTAAACTATCCATACAAAAACCTCCTTGTTAATTTAAGAATTGGTATTGTTTGCTGACTAGCAACTTAACCTTATCATAAAAATAGGCTCATGTAAAACTCATTTTTAAAGTTTAAAAACCTCATTTTCTATTATTGCCGGAATTTAATAGATTCATACAATTAGCAAAGATCAAGGTCAGCAAGCTTCCTACCACAACTTTCGCCAACTGCTTTGTACCACTCTCAAAGATTAAAAAATGAAGGGGGCACTGACATTGCAGTTTTGCCCCTTGCTCAATACATATTATTTACGGCTATTATTTGTCTTCAGAATATCACGTATTTCCGATAAGAGTTCTTCTTCCTTTGATGGTTTCACTTCCGCAGGTTTTTCCTCCTGTTTTTTCTTGAAAGAATTCAATAATTTTATAACAAAGAAAATAGATAAAGCTACTAATAAGAAATCCAATGTTGTTTGTAAAAACTGACCGTAATTCACTGCAAGTTCCGCTGTCTCGCCATCTTGAGGTCTAATTACCCATTTCAATGCCGACAAGTTGATTCTACCTATAATAATTCCAAGTATAGGCATTATTATATCATTTACAAGCGAAGTAACAATCTTCCCAAATGCTCCACCAATAATTACACCAACTGCCAAATCAATAACATTACCCCTTAGAGCAAACTTTTTAAATTCCTGAAGCATAATATCCCTCCTTTCGAACACTATTTAACTTCTGCCTTTGATTTTTTCCACAGTTCCTTGTTCATCTTTATTCCCTTTATACTGAAAAAAATAAAAGCCACAAAAAGTTAGCAAAACTACACTATGCCAATGTTATTAAGTCAGCTGTTCTTGAAAACATAACTATATTACATCTACATAATAAATATATATACCCCATTATAGAATTTCTATATATCTTTCTATTTAATTAAGTCAAAATCCTTCTTCATCTTTTATAAGTTTTTATAGCACTTTCCATCACGATTTTTTACTACAGATGGTACATATGCACTTTTTCCAGCCTTGGTTAAGCCTGCTACCAACTTTAATCACTCTCTCCTCAACTGGCTTCTCATACTAAACATTCCTTCAATCCTTTTAGCTATAACTTCATCTATTTTTCTAACTTCATCTATGTATGAAAAAATACTTTCAAATCTTTGGATAGACCGTCCAAGAAGAATCACTTCCAACTTATTCCTAATCAGGTTGGTATTATTCAACCCTTTTTCACCCTTTATATTTTCAATCAGCCAAAGGGTATCAACCAGACTATCTAATACTTCTTCACGATTAAAAGGCTTGTCCTTATAACGGTAGTTAATTTGTTCCATCTCGCCCTGCCACTCGGGATTGAACAGTGCCTTTTGAACGATTTCTTTAGCATGGCCGACAGCACATTGAGATCCATTACAGGCATTGCAATACTCTTGCCCCATACAGATATTATTAAGATCTTTTTGTATGTGTTGATAGTAGTCATAAAGCATTTTAGCTTTTGACCTAAATTCTGATTGGATACCTATACGCCTTTTACGAAACAGTGTTGTTACCATTAAAAATACAATTAAAGCCAACACTCCAATAAATGGTGCCACAAAATTGGGACTTAAGTATTTCGCAGGTATCGTTTGTGAAAGCTTATGAAGACCAAAAAACATAAAAATTGAAGCGGCAGACAATTTTATGCCCAATTCAGGAATCTTGTCTCCTAACTTTTTACCTACGATTATACCTAAAGCACCTGTAGCAATCATACCTGAAACTGTGCCTGCCAATATCATTAATGGATGCGTTGAATCTGCTGCTAAAGCAATTGCAGTCAACTGAGTCTTGTCACCGAGCTCTCCTAGAAAGAAAGCGGATGCAACGGTTGCCACGGATCCAAATTGAATTTTAGGTTCTTCTTCATCTTCTTCCTCTTCAGTTCGTAGCGTCCAGAGGGCAAATCCGACAAACGCAAATCCTGCAATCATCTGAATAGTATTTATCGGAATCATTTGAGAAAGATAACTTCCCAAAAGTACAGCAAGACCATGGTTCAAAAAAGCCCCGATTCCAATGCCAATCAATACCTTCTTGACAGGGAAACGTGTAGCAAAAGCCATTGCCAGAATCTGCGATTTATCGCCCATTTCTGCTACAAAAATCAACATAAATGCCTTTAGTATATCTTGAATCATATCGTATCTCCTTTTACATTTTCATAACAAATTGCTCAATTCCTCACCAAAACAGCCTTACATATAATTGTTCCAGTAATAGCTCTCTAAATACATGAACCTCCTTGCCATAATAAAAAAGACCTTTAGATTATCAGACAGTTTACCTGATAATCTAAAAGTCTCGCTTCTTTAATAGCCATTAAAGCCAATAGTCATTAAAGCTAATAGTCATTAAAGTTGATAAGACCAGGATCTCTCCAGTATGTTGATCTTATCTTGGTTACCCACAGCTACTCCCTTTTAGAATCTATAGCATATTTTATCATTATACATCTCAGTCGTCAATTAAAAATGGTATCATGCTCATATATTTGAGACCCTTCACCCCAAGGATGAAAGCCGTGGCCTATGTATACCCAGCCATACCTTTCATAATATCCCTTGTGCTCAGTACTAAGATATAATTTTTTATAGCCAAGCTTTGCCGATTCAACCCTTCCATGTTCCAAAAGCTTGGCTCCTAATCTTTCACCTCTGTATTTCTCTTCTACATATAGGGCGCACAACCAAGGATATAAATCCTGACGGCTTATAAAATCATTCATTATAAGACCATAGCTACCAATTATTTCATCACTATTTAGCATCAAAAACCAACGTGGCAAAGGACTTTGTGTTGTAACGCTATTGCTTATGCAATCTTCATAAATCCTTCTATCTATACTCCATTTTTCTGTAAAATAATCAATAGCTTTTTCGATATATTCTTTTTTTTCCCGAACACCAATAATCTTAATGTCCAATTTTACACCTCCTCGTCATTTCACTGCATCCTTCGTGTTTTGGTATACTTGCTCCAACTGATTTTTATTGCGTATCACTTAAACTGCAAACCATAAGATACTCCTCATCCAGCTCTTTAACTACCTCAAATCCCACATTTTTATACATTTTAAATACATAATTGTCTTTTTGCACTGCCAAAGATGCACGTTCATATCCAATAGTTCTAAGAAGATTCAACATCTCTTTCATAAGCTCCGTACCGATTCCTTTATTACGGTATTGCTTGTATAATGAAATAGCAAATTCAGGAGTCTTGTTATCAATATTACCATAGCCCTTGATTCCATCTGATAATATCCTTGTCCAGACTGCACCTGCAATTGTACCATCAATTTCTGCAACAAGACATAAATCATCGGGTTTTCCAAATCCCTCGATATAGACTCTAACTTCAGGCTTATTAATAATATCTCTCGGCAAAAGATTCTCTTCATCTCTCTGAAAAATAGCTTCGTACAAGAAGTCTTCAAGAATTTTTATTTCTGAAGGTTTAATTTCTCTAATTTTATAATTCACCATTTACGTCGAAGCTGCTGAAAAATCAAGCAAATTTCGTGTGAAAAGTTTTGGTTTAGC
>CAYPCH010000051.1:0-24665 GCA_964409165.1 uncultured Oscillospiraceae bacterium
TTAAAAAAACTGGAAGAGATTATTGATAAAGACTAATTTTCATGCGTTAGCCGTGGAATTTCCCCAAACATATGTTTGAATATAGTTGGCTTTGTGGTATAATTAATTGAAATAATTTATCCAAAGATCCAGGGGGATATTAGTAATGCCTGAATTTAAGATTGTATCCGAATACAAGCCTTGCGGGGATCAGCCCAAGGCTGTTGATAAATTGGTTGAAGGAATAAACAGGGGATGCAGGGGACAAACCCTTTTAGGAGTTACCGGATCAGGTAAGACATTTACCATGGCCAATGTAATTGAAAGGGTTCAGAAGCCAACGCTGGTAATAGCTCATAATAAAACTCTTGCGGCACAGCTTTGCAGCGAATTCAAGGAGTTTTTTCCTGATAATTGTGTTGAGTACTTTGTCAGTTATTACGATTATTATCAGCCCGAGGCATACATTCCTTCCACTGATACTTATATTGAAAAGGACTCTTCAATAAATGATGAAATAGATAAATTGAGGCATTCTGCTACTGCGGCTCTTTTTGAAAGGAGAGACGTTATAATAGTTGCCAGCGTGTCCTGCATATATGGATTGGGAGACCCTGAGGATTATACCGACTTGATGCTTTCGTTAAGACCCGGTATGCAAAAGGACAGGGATGAAATTATCAGAAAACTTGTGGATATCCAGTATGACAGGAATGAAATTGATTTCAAAAGGGGAAAATTCAGAGCAAGGGGAGATGTTCTGGATATTTTTCCTGTTTCATCATCAGACAGGGTTATACGTGTTGAGTTTTTTGGAGATGAAATAGAAAGAATCACCGAAATAGATTCACTTACAGGGGAAATATTGGGAATAAGATCTCATGTGGCTGTTTTTCCTGCTTCCCACTATGCTACTACCAGAACAAAGATGGAAAGGGCTATGGTTTCCATTGAACAGGAACTTGATGAGCGGCTTAAGGAGCTTAAGTCTGAAGGTAGGCTTTTGGAAGCTCAAAGACTTGAGCAGAGGACAAGATATGACTTGGAAATGATGCAGGAAATTGGTTTCTGTCAGGGAATAGAGAACTATTCAAGGCACATGAGCGGGCGAAAACCCGGAAGTGCTCCTTTTACACTTATTGATTATTTTCCAGAGGACTATCTTATGATAATTGATGAGTCGCATGTTACAGTTTCTCAGGTAGGAGCCATGTACAACGGCGACAGGTCAAGGAAGGAGTCACTTGTGGAGTATGGGTTCAGGCTTCCTTCGGCATTTGATAACAGACCTCTGAAGTTTAAGGAATTTGAACAGCGAATAAATCAGATTGTATTTGTCAGTGCAACTCCCGCAAAATACGAAAAGGAGAATTCCGGACAGATTGTTGAGCAGATAATAAGGCCTACCGGGTTGGTTGATCCTGAAGTCATAGTAAGGCCTGTAAAGGGGCAGATTGATGACCTTATAGGAGAAATAAATGAGAGAGCGGTTAAAAATCAGCGTGTACTTGTTACAACCCTTACAAAAAAGATGTCCGAAGACCTTACAGACTATTTGAAGGAACTGGACTTTAAGGTAAAGTACCTGCACTCTGATATAGATACCCTTGAAAGAATGGAGATAATAAGGGACTTGAGGCTGGGGGTTTTTGACGTTTTGATAGGCATAAACCTCTTAAGGGAGGGATTGGATCTGCCGGAGGTTACACTTGTAGCTATTCTCGACGCTGACAAGGAAGGTTTCCTGCGTTCAGAAACGTCGTTGATTCAGACAATAGGAAGAGCAGCAAGAAATGTTGAAGGTAAGGTAATAATGTATGCAGATGTAGTTACCGAATCTATGAGGAAAGCTATAAGTGAGACAAACAGAAGAAGAAAAATTCAGATGGAGTACAACATTTCCCACGGTATTACCCCAAAAAGCATACAGAAATCTGTGAGAGATGTAATCGAGGCAACAAAGGTTGCTGAGGATGAGGCAAAATATTCAGTGAACCATATAGCGGATTCAATGCATAAGGAAGAAATAGCTGAATTTATTGACAAGCTTAAAAAAGAAATGAAAACTGCTGCAGCGGATTTGCAGTTTGAGAGGGCGGCGGAGCTAAGAGATAAAATCACTGAGCTTAAAAAGAAACTCTTATAAAAAGAAACTTTTATATTGAAAAATTATATTGAAAAATTATATTAAAAAATTATATATTTAGTGAGCAGGTGTTTATTTATGATAAAGAACAGTATTGTTATAAAAGGTGCGAGGGAGCACAATTTAAAGAATATTGATGTTGATATTCCAAGAGACAAGTTTGTAGTGGTGACCGGATTAAGCGGTTCAGGCAAGTCGTCTCTTGCATTTGATACAATTTATGCAGAAGGGCAGAGACGTTATGTAGAGTCCTTGTCTGCGTACGCAAGACAATTTTTGGGACAGATGGAAAAACCAGATGTAGACTATATAGAAGGTTTGTCCCCGGCAATATCCATTGATCAGAAGACCACCAGCAGGAATCCCCGTTCAACTGTCGGAACGGTAACCGAGATACATGACTATTTAAGGCTTTTGTATGCGAGGATAGGTGTTCCGCACTGTCATGTATGTGGAAAAGAGATTTCACAGCAGACTGTAGACCAGATGGTTGACCATATTATGGAACTTGAAGAGGGGACAAGAATACAACTTCTGTCTCCAGTGGTCAGAGGGCGAAAAGGCGAATACCACAAGCTTATTGAGGATATGAAAAAAGGCGGGTATGTAAGAGTCAGGGTGGATGGAGAGATAATGGATGTAAATGATCCTATAAGCCTTGATAAAAACAAAAAGCATAACATTGAGATTGTAGTGGACAGGCTTGTAGTAAGACCTGATATACGAAAGAGGCTTGCAGACTCTATTGAGACAGTGCTTCATTTAAGTAGCGGCATTTTAATTATTGATGTGGTTGGAAAGGAAGAGCTCTTATTCAGCCAGAATTTTGCATGTAACGATTGCGGTGTAAGTATTGAAGAGCTTACACCTAGAATGTTTTCATTCAACAACCCATATGGAGCGTGTCCGGCATGCAGTGGTCTTGGTACTTTGCTTAAAATAGACCCTGATCTGGTTATACCCGACAGATCCATGTCCCTTGCCGAAGGAGCAGTCAAGGCAGGAGGATGGAATATAGCAAATGAAGATGGCTATGCCAGAATGTATATCAATGCTCTTGCAGAGCGCTACAAGTTTAGTGCGAATACTCCCGTTGAAGAGCTTGCACCACATATAGTCGATATACTGCTTTATGGAAACAACGGTGAAAAAATAAAGGTTAATTATGAAAAGGAATATGGAAAGGGTTCTTTCATGACACCATTTGAGGGTATAATCAACAGCATGGAAAGGCGGTACAAGGAGACCCAATCAGAAGGAATGAAGCAATATTATGAGTCCTTTATGAGCAACAACCCATGCCCTGAGTGCAAGGGTGCAAGACTTAAGAAAGAAAGTCTCGCAGTTACAGTCGGGGATAAAAACGTATTTGAAGTGTCTTCCATTCCGGTAGGTGAGATTAAAAGGTTTTTTGATGAGATTAATCTTACCGAACGCCAGAAATTTATTGCTTATCAGATTCTTAAAGAGATAAATCAAAGGCTTGGATTTCTAGTTGATGTGGGTCTTGAATATCTTACACTTTCAAGATCTGCAGGAACACTTTCGGGTGGGGAGGCACAGAGAATTAGACTGGCAACTCAGATAGGTTCCGGACTGATGGGGGTATTGTATATATTGGATGAACCTAGTATAGGGTTGCATCAGAGGGATAACGACAAGCTTCTCAAGACTCTGAAAAGAATGAGAGATTTGGGCAATACACTAATTGTTGTTGAGCATGATGAGGATACCATGAATGCAGCAGACTATATAATAGATTTAGGTCCGGGACCCGGTATGCGTGGCGGTGAAATAGTTGCCCAAGGAACGATAGAAGAAATCAAGAACAACTCCAATTCAATTACGGGGCAGTACCTAAGCGGAAGGAAAAAGATAGAGGTGCCCGGGAAAAGGAGAAAGCCTAATGGCAAATGGCTGGAGGTTGTAGGTGCAAGAGAAAACAATTTAAAAAATATTAATGTGAAAATTCCTTTGGGGGTTTTTACCTGTGTTACAGGGGTATCAGGGTCAGGCAAAAGTTCTCTTGTAAACGAAATATTGTACAAGAAGCTTGCAAACGACCTGAACAGAGCCAGGTTAAGGCCGGGTGAGCATGAGTCAATTAAGGGGGTTGAGTACCTTGATAAGGTAATAGAGATCGACCAGTCACCCATTGGACGTACTCCAAGGTCAAACCCGGGAACATACACGGGTGTATTTGATTATATCAGGGAGATTTTTTCAGGTGCCACCGAGGCAAAAATGAGAGGCTATAAGTCCAGTCGGTTCAGTTTTAATGTTAAGGGAGGACGGTGCGAGGCATGTAGTGGTGATGGAATAATTAAAATTGGAATGCATTTTCTGCCTGATATATATGTTCCGTGTGAAGTTTGCAAGGGAAAAAGGTATAACCGGGAGACTTTGGAAGTAAAGTATAAAGGAAAAAACATAGCAGATATTCTTGATATGACTGTTGAAGAAGCTCTGGAGTTTTTTAAGCACATACCAAGAATACAGAAAAAGATTCAAACCTTGTACGATGTTGGTTTGGGGTATATAAAAATAGGACAGTCATCTACAACGTTATCAGGAGGAGAGGCTCAGAGGGTAAAGCTTGCAACTGAGCTTTCAAGAAGAAGTACCGGAAAAACGATGTATATACTTGATGAGCCTACAACAGGTCTTCATACAGCAGATGTTCACAAGCTTATAGACATACTGCAAAGACTTGTTGATGCCGGGAATACAGTGGTAGTAATTGAACATAACCTTGATGTTATCAAGACATCGGATTATATAATAGATTTAGGACCGGAAGGTGGAAATAAAGGCGGGAATGTAGTTGTTCTGGGTACACCTGAGGAGGTAACTTTAAACAGTGAATCATATACGGGTCGTTTTCTAAGTAAAATATTACAGGATCGGGCTTTAAAACTTGAACTATAGAAAAACCGTGAAGAAACTTTGTTATTATCATATATGGAAAGTTAAATTTGTATATTTATCCGGGCAGATGATATCGCGCTCGGAATATGGTTAGACCATTTATTAGATGTGTGATATACTTAAAATATGTAATTTTTATAAGTTTATTTACACTTTACACTTTACACTTTGCTAATATTTAGTTTATTATAAAAGATAAATAAAAGTAAAAACGTTGGCATAAAGTAGGAGAAAAGGTATAATGTATAGTGTTTTATTACGCAGTTCTAAATGCGGCAGCTCTTAACCGGGCTTGATAGGAGATGGTAGTTATGATGATGTGTTCCGCTTGTAAAGAAAATTTGGCAGTCGTTTTTATAACTAAAATAAAAGACGGAAAGCAGACACAGGAAGGACTATGCTTTTCATGTGCAAAGAAGCAGGGAATTCAACCTATAAATCAGCTTTTGGAGCAAACAGGAATATCCGATGAAGAGATAGATGACCTTAATAAACAAATGGGAAGCTTGTTTGAAGATATGGATATAAATAATTTGTCAGATACGGGAAATCAAAACTCGTTAAATCCTTTTATGAATTTGATAAACAAATCCTTTTTAAAGCATGGTAATTCCAATGCTAAAGAAGAAGAAAAGGATTCAAAGGATGAAGATTCAAGAGATGAAAAGGAAGGCAAGGAAAGCAAAAACAATACAAGGACAAAGACTCAGGAAAAAAAAGTTCCCAAAAAGAAAAAGTATCTTGATACCTATGGGAACAACCTCATAGAAAAGGCAAAAGAAGGAAAAATAGACCGAGTTATTGGAAGATACCGGGAAATAGACAGGATTATTCAGATATTGAACAGAAGGAACAAGAACAACCCAGTGCTGATAGGTGAACCGGGGGTAGGTAAAACAGCAATTGCAGAAGGGTTGGCCGTAAGGATAGTCGAAAGGGATGTTCCTGCTAAGCTTTTCAATACCGAAATATATGTACTAGATCTTACTGGCATTGTTGCCGGTACCCAATTCAGAGGTCAGTTTGAAAGCCGTATGAAAGGTATTATTGAAGAGACTAAGTCTTTAGGCAATGTTATACTTGTAATAGATGAGCTCCATAACATAATGGGGGCAGGTGAAGCGGAAGGGGCAATGAATGCGGCCAATATTCTGAAGCCTGCTTTGGCTAAAGGAGAAATACAGGTAATAGGTGCAACTACACTTAACGAATACAGAAAACACATTGAAAAAGATTCTGCTTTAGAGAGAAGGTTTCAGCCTGTTATGGTTGATGAACCTTCTGTTGAGGAAACCATTGAAATACTAAAGGGTATTAAGGACTATTACGAAAGCTATCATAGGGTGAAAATATCTGATGAAGTGATAAAAGCTACCGTAGTTCTGTCCGAGAGGTATATTACCGACAGATTTCTGCCAGACAAGGCGATAGACGTCCTTGATGAGGCAGGTTCAAGGGCAAATATAAAAAACGTAGGTTTGATTGAGTTTGAAGCTATAAAAGATGAACTCAAGAAGGTTCAGGAGGAAAAGGAAACGGCAATTTCTGCAGATTCTATTGAAGATTACCAGAAGGCCGCCGATTTGAAGGTAAGAGAGTGTAAACTTTTGCAGCAGATAAAGGAAATGGAATATAAAAATAAGGATATGGAAATTGATCTTGATGATGTTGCCTATGTAATAGAATCTTGGACCAAGATACCTGTTCAGAGACTTACTGAGATTGAGGCAAAGAAGCTTCTTAATCTCGAAGAGAGATTGCGTAGCAGGGTTATCGGTCAGGAGGAAGCTGTTAAAAGCGTTGCAAGAGCTATAAGGAGAAATAGGGCAGACTTTAAGAAAAAGAAAAAACCTTCATCATTTATTTTTGTAGGACCGACAGGGGTTGGAAAGACCGAATTGGTAAGGGCTCTGGCAGTAGAGCTATTTGAAAGTGAGGATGCTCTTATCCGTCTTGATATGTCTGAATATATGGAAAAGCATACCGTATCCAAGATGATTGGTTCACCTCCGGGATATGTAGGATATGATGATGGTGGGCAACTTACCGAAAAAATCAGAAGGAAACCCTATTCGGTTATTCTGATGGACGAAATAGAAAAAGCCCATCCGGATGTTTTTAATATGCTTTTGCAGATTTTAGAGGACGGAAGGATAACCGACAGTCACGGAAGGGTAGTAAGCTTTGAAAATACAGTTGTTATTATGACATCTAATGCAGGGACCAGCATTAAGGCTAACGGAATTGGGTTTGCCAATAACAGCTATATTGCTCTTGAAAATAAAGTTAAAGATGTTCTGAAGGAAACCTTCAGGCCTGAGTTTTTGAACAGAGTTGATGAAATAATTGTATTTAATGAACTGATAAAGGATGAGTTAAGGCAAATTGTCAGGTTAATGCTAAAAGAAGTAATAGATGAAGTTGGGCGGAAAAATATGGAAATAGATGTAAAGGACAGTGTTATTGAGTTTATTCTGGAAAAAGGCTATGACCCGAGGTATGGAGCAAGACCTTTAAGGAGGACAATACAGAAGTATATTGAGGATGAGCTTACTGACAGGTACCTTAAGGGACAGTATAAGGAAGGAAGCAAAATAGTCATAAGTATAAAAAATGAGAATTTGATTTTTGAGTAATTATATATAACAAAAAGCTTCGGAACTCAATGTTCCGAAGCTTTTTGTTAGGCCTCTTGGAGTGAAATGAAAGAGGCAAAATTGAGTACCCTCGATGGGTACTCAATTTTATTTTTTGTCCTCTTGGAATGGAAGAGGCAAAATTGGGGTACTTAAATTTGAATGGTTCCAAGTATAATTCTTTTTAATAGTGCATAATCTGTTGAGTTTATACTGTTATCATTATTTATGTCTGCATTTGCTTGATTTATCATGCTTTCATTAACATTACTTAAAAGATACCTTTTCAACAAAGCATAATCTGTTGAGTCAATCTGTCCGTCTGAATTAATGTCACCTTTTTTGCCTTGAGGCGGATTTGTAGGGGTAGATATAGGAGGAGTTGTTGGTGTACTACCTCCAGCTAGAGATTTTAGTTTGTCGATTGTATATTTATACCATAAGTTGGCTATTTTTGTGTACCCTGCTTCGCTTAAGTGCAAACCGTCGGAAGAAATATCAGTGTTTCTATTGAATTGTATATCACTGAGTTTTACGAAGTGAACATTCTTGCCAGCATTAGCCTTCTGCTGAACTACTCCCGGAATTACTGCATTATATTCCTTAACCATATCAGGCCAAGGATAGTAATCGGCTACAAACAATGTTACATCAGGTTTGATGGTAAAAATCTGATCTATCAGGTTAGCAAGTCCGGTAGTGTTTATCTTACCAGTTTGAAATACATCGTTTCCGCCAATCCACAGGAATACTACATCGGGATTAGAAGATCTCATCCAGCCATCAATTTTACTGGATATCTGTGGGATTGTCCAACCGGAATGGCCTTCATTATCCCTATCGGGTAAAGTACTAGGTCCGCCTTTCTGTGAACCGACAAAGTCGATGCTGAGACCGTCATTTGTTAAAAGCCTGTATAAGTCAGTACGGTATGAGCCCATATTACCTCCACCCATACCTTCGGTGCAGGAATCCCCAACCGGCATGATCTTTAATGTTTTTGAAGCAGCTGGTGATTCTGTAATCATTGCACCCATAATCATAATACTAACTAACACGGTAATTAATAACTTTGGTGCCAGGTTCTTCAATTTGTACATTCTATCTCCTCCTAGTAAAATTTTTATAATATGCCGCAACTATATTTGAATCAAAAAAAACAGTCTTTTACAGAGAAATTTAATTTATATGGTGAAATGTTAAAGAAATCGTAGTACGGTGTAAAATCTTAATATAGTTAAATATATACACTAAATATATATGTTAAATATAATTTTAGGCACAATCTTATTTTAAAATAGTAACCTTAATCTTTTCTTAAAAAAAGGGTGTATATAATAATTTTTTACAAAAACCTAATGCAATCATTTTATGCAATCATTTTTGTGATTTATATAAATTGCGGTATAATAAGATTAGGAGTTATCTCTTGAAATATAACAGTAAATAGGTGATGGAAAATGAGAATATTGCTTGTTGAGGATGAAGTACGATTATCTGAAGCACTTGTATATACCTTAAAAAAGAATAATTACATAGTTGATGCGGTTTTTGATGGAATAACAGGTCAGCAAATGGCAGAAACAGGGATTTATAATGTTATTATACTCGATAGAATGTTACCCGGAAAGGAAGGGCTTGATGTTTTGATGGAACTGCGAAAACAGGGAATTACAACACCTGTTCTCATTTTAACTGCGAAAGATTCGGTAAAAAACAGAATTGAAGGTCTTGACAGCGGAGCGGATGATTATTTGACAAAGCCTTTCTCAAAAGATGAATTACTGGCAAGAGTGCGAGCGTTAGGACGAAGACAGGTTGAAATAATAGTAAATGAAGAGATAGATATAGGAAATATAAGATTTAATTCTTTAAAGGGGGAAATAAAAGCAAATGATCAGACTATAAAGCTTACATCAAAAGAATCTCATATTCTTGAGATACTTATTAGAAATAAAAACATAGTGGTTTCAAAGGAACAGCTAATGGAAAAAGTTTGGGGATTTCAATCGGATATAGAGCTTAATAATATTGAAGTATACCTCTCATATCTTAGAAAGAAGCTTGCAAAATCAGATTGTGGAATCATAATTGAAACCATCAGGGCTAGGGGTTATTGCCTGAAGGAGGTAGTATAATATGTTTCGGAAACTCAAAGTCAAATTTATTATGACCAGTACTATTACGATAACTATTGTACTTATAATGATTTTTTCCGGAATGTACCTTTCGATGAAGGGGTTTTTAAAATTTCAGGCGGATATGATACTGTATACTATTGCAAAGGAGGAATCTTTGAATCCCAATTTTGACACAGCACTGGTTAGATTCTTTTTTGTTAAATTGGATACATCAGGGGAAATTATTGAGCACTTGTCGGATATTACTATATCAAATGAAGCTATGGAGGAATTAAAAGAAGTAGCATTAAAAAGAGGAGAATCTAATGGAAATATTGCAAATAGCAAGTACAAATTTAAGTTTTTAAAGGCTCCGAAGGAATATGGACATATAATTGTATTTCTTGATTACAGTATAGAAGAAAAAATGTACAAACCGCTTATTGTTACCAGTATTTTCATAGGCTCATTATCTATTGCGCTGGTTTTTATAATAAGTCTTTTGCTTGCAAATAAAGCTATTCGGCCAATAAAAAGATCATGGGAAAAGCAGGCAGTTTTTATTGCGGATGCATCCCACGAACTTAGGACGCCTCTTGCAGTAGTAAATTCCAATCTCGAAATAGTAATGGAAAACCAAAACGAAACTGTTGGCAGTCAGATAAAGTGGCTTGGTAATGTTCAATACGAATTGGAGCGCATGAAGAAACTGGTTGATGACCTGTTGTTTTTGGCAAGAGCAGATGCTGAAGATAAAATGCCAAAAGAGCATTTTGATTTAAGCGGTCTGTTATATAAGAACTACGATGTTTTTTTGCCACTTGCGCAAAAGAAAGAATTAGAACTGTTTTTGGATACTAAAGATAACATTATTGTTTACGGCAATGAATTCTGGATAAAGCAACTCGTAACAATATTATTGGACAATGCAATAAAATATACCGATAGAGGAGGAAAAATCGAGCTGAAACTTGAAGAAAGCGCAAACACCTTTCAATTGTCTGTAAGAGATACAGGTGAAGGTATTGATAAAGAACATATCCGCAAAATTTTCGACAGGTTTTATAGAGTGGACAAGTCTCGTTCAAGGAGTAATGGCGGTTCGGGGTTAGGTTTGGCTATTGCCAAATGTATAGTAAATGATCACAAAGGTGCTATAAATGTTATAAGTGAACTGTCCAAAGGAACAGAGTTTACAGTAGCTTTTCCTAAACAGTGAATTAATTGCAAGTGCCTTGTAATGGGATACAAGGCAGAGGTTTACAGGAAAGTTTGCAGGTCAGTTAAATAAAAGAACGTCTGTCTTGACTTATGGGTCAAAACAGACGTTCTTTTATTATGGAATTTAATACTCCACTATTAAACAAAAAGGTTAAGTATGAAAAATGTTAATAAAAAAGGTTAATATTATTATATCATTTTTGTTTATACTTTTAGGTTAAATTTTGATTAAAACTTAAAATATATAAACATATAAATAGCGAAAACGTGAAACTATACTCCCAAAATGGGTTCACATCAAAAAATGATTTTAGTGGTATTATAAAATCTTTATCACGTTCATTTATATCAAAAAATTCGAACTTTGTTTCCATAGCTATTACCAAACCCTTTATTTCGTGAAAAGTTGCTGCGTCTGCCTCTTTGCTGTTTATTTATGGCTCTGCAACTTAGACACCTCTGAGGCTCATTTTGAAAACCCTTCTCAATATAAAATTTTTGTTCACCTTCTGTAAATATGAACTCAGCATTACAGTCTTTACATACAAGCGTTTTGTCTGTCATTGTATATCCTCCTCAATAATCGGTATTATGTAGTATTAACTGATTTTTGACTTTTACTCCGAATAATTAAGGAGGGCTTAAGCGCAAAAATAAATTAATCCTATGTTTATATTATTAGCCGCTATTAGAAAAGGTATACATTATATTAATTTTATGATATTTCAATTTAGTCATTTGTTGTGATATGATTATTATATTATATTCTATTGCGATATGATATGTAAAAAACAGGAGATGAATGATGAAGTCAGGTGTATCCTTTGTCTTTACAAAAATAAAAAGCAAAATTATGGACTTAAAGATAAGTACCAAGATAATGCTGTTCTATTTTATTTTATTTTTATTTACATTATTGGTAAGTGTATTGCTTTATCAAAGAATGTACGTTAGCATCATGTCAGATAAAATAAATCAAGTATCAATGACGACTCTTTACTCAATTAATACAAACTTCAATTCAACTATTGAAAATGTTAACAATTATTCAAGAATGATAGTAGCCAATGCATATGTGCGAAATGTTCTAAAGAGGGATTATGATGATAAATTAAAAAATACCGCAAGTATAAAAGGCGATATTGAAGAAATGAACAAGGAAATAAAAAACCTGTTGGCGGAGAATCCAGTGATTAGTTCTGTTTACCTTTATGATAATTACTATAACTGGTATGTAATAGATAAAACAGGGTTTTCGAATAACGATGTCGAAGGAAGACCGGATAAACCGACATCTCTTAAGTCACCTGCAATGTCTCTAAAAGATCCTGGTCGCAGCATTTATAATGTTCCATGGTATGAAAGGGTAGTTGATTTAAAGGGGGCATATACACTTTTACTTAATGCAGGGGATGTTTTCAATGACACTCCTGATAATAATTTTATTTCTTTGATACGGCTAATAAGGGATATTGACAGCATGAAACCTATTGGAATAATGATTGTTAATATTTCAGACAAGGCTTTTGTAGATTTATATCAGGAAATTCTTGATAAAACTGATGCTGAAGGCGCTGAAATTGTTTTACTTGATGAAAATAATCATGCTGTTGTTTCGAATCAGAATACTGAAAAACTTCAGATAGAAAACCTATTATCAAAAGCTGAGAATAAAGAATATGATTCCCGAATTATAAATGTAGATAAAAAAGAATATCTTCAATCGTATATAAGGCTTGGCAGATACAACTGGAAGTTTATTAGCATGCTTCCCTTTGATGAAATTTCTGATGAGACAAAAGACTTCTATCTTATTACTATTATCATCATATTGATAAACGGTTTTATACTGTTTATAGGTTCGGTCATAATATCGAGGATGATTACAACCCCCATCAAAAAGCTTATCAACTCAATGAAGGGAATAGAAAGAAAAGATTTTAAAATGGCGAATATAAAGACCGGAAACGATGAAATAGGCAAGCTCAAAGATTGTTATAATATTATGGTTTCAGAAATACAGAATTTGTTGCATCAGACGGTAGAAGAACAGAAAATAAAGCGTAAGGCCGAACTGAATGTACTTCAGGCGCAGATAAAGCCACATTTTCTTTATAATACCATTGACGCTTTGGGGTATCTGGCATTGGCAGGTCGGAATGAAGAACTTTACGAAGCTTTAGAGGCCTTGGGAAGCTATTACAGAACCAGTCTGAGCAAGGGAAAAGACATTATATCAATAAAGAAGGAAGTTGATATCGTAAAGTCATATCTGACACTTCAGAAACTAAGGTATGGTGATGTTTTCGATGTGATCTACGATGTTGATGAAGCTGCTTATGAGTTTGAAACACTTAAACTTATTTTACAGCCTCTGGTAGAGAATGCTATTTATCATGGAATCAAGCCTAAGGGCGAAAAAGGGATCATAAGGATATCAATCAAGCTTGAGGATACGAATATAATTATGTCAGTTGAAGATGACGGCGTAGGAATGAGCGAAGAAGAGCTATTGAATGTAACCAGAGACAAAATAGACAGTAACAGTACCAGCTTTGGATTAAAGGGTACTATAATGAGATTGCAGTTTTTTTACGGTATCAACGACTTATACATGATAGAAAGCAAAAAGAGATATGGGACCAGAGTTACAATAACAATTCCAAAGGAAAGGGGTGCTGATAATGACCGATTGCTTGCTGAAGGTTATGCTGGTTGATGATGAAGAAAACGAAAGGAACCTTCTTAAAGTCTGTATTAATTGGGCAGAGATTGGAATGGAGATTGCAGGGGAGGCTTCAAGTGGAAGAGAGGCTCTGGATTTACTTGATGAAATTAATCCTGATATTATAATCACAGACATCCGCATGCCTTTTATGGATGGTCTTGAATTCAGCAGGATAGTGGTTGAATCCTATCCCTATATCAAGGTAGTTGTGCTTACAGCCCATGAAGAATTTGAGTATGCCAAGGAAGGGATTAAAGTTGGTGTTGCCGATTTTCTCTTAAAGCCTATTAAAAGAACTGAGATTAAAATGGCTCTTATCAATCTGAAGAATAAGATTGAAGAGGAGAGATTACATAAAAATGAGTATGATGAGCTAAGAAAACAATTGGAAGACAGCTTTCCATTCCTGAAAGAGAAGTTTCTAAACGAACTTCTTCTAAGCAGTATCCCTATTGAGGAAATGCAAAATAAATTTAGCTATTTTTCAGTTATGGATTTTGGTAACCATGTACAGATAGCGTTGATTGAGCCGGATCATTCGGAACCGAATATTACAGAAGAAAAAAAAGTGTTGCTTATAATGAAGTGTACAGAAATTGTAAAACAGTATTTTAAAGAGGATGAGAGCATTGAAGTCTTTGTTGATAACAGTCAGAGGATAGTTGTATTAAGCGGTTGCCGTGAAATTGAACTTGTTGAATGCTGTGAGCAGATAAAAGCTATGATTATAAATAGGTTAAAATGCTATGTTTCCATAGGTGTAGGCAGTGTTCATAAAGGCATAAAAGATATAAAGCTGTCTTACAAGGAATCGTATGAAGCGCTGAACCATAAAGTTATCTACGGAAAGAATCATATTTTTAGCTTTGACGATACAGGAATAAATAAGAATGATTGGAGTATAAAGATAGATGAATTGAACAGAATAGCTTTAGCTATAAAACTTGTTGTTGAGGATAAAGCAATTGAAACAGTTAACGGTATCTTCGATGAATTTTGCACTCAGGGTCTTAAATCAATAGAATACATCAGAATAACCGCCATAAATATTATTACAGTTGTACTAAATTCCATAACCGAACTGGGGCTTAACTATAGTGATGTATTTGAAGACATGACTCTGCCGTACGAAAGAGTTCTGAATATGGATACTGTTCCTGAAATGAAAGAATATCTTGTACATATGATAAAACATATTATTGAACTGGTGGGAAGTATCAAGACAAGAAAAACACATAAAGTAGTTGACGATATAGTAGGTTTTTTACGGGAGTACTTATCTGACCCTAAATTATCACTTTCAGGGGTTGCAAAAGAATTTCACTTAAATTCAAGTTATTTAAGCAGAACATTTAAACAGGAAATCGGATATACTTTTGTGGAGTATTTAACCAAAATCAGAATTGAAAAAGCATGTGAGTTGTTTGATACAACTGATCTTATGCTTTATGAGGTTGCTGAGAAGGTGGGTATACCTGACCCGAACTATTTTGGGAAATGTTTTAAGAAGCATGTGGGGATGTCTGTGAACGATTACAAGAAACGTTGATATATAATTATTTTTTCAATGAACAATAATTTTGTGATATATATAATAAGCAAAAGCCTCACTGAACTTTAAACAGTGGGGCTTTTGATGTTTTCTTCATTTTGATTTTATATAGGTTACAAGATTTTATTATACCCGAAGGTAAAAAAAGTACTTTTTTTAGTAAAATCTGTCCGTTCATTTATTTTTAAGTAAACAGTAATATATTATTAAAGAGCAATTACTCAACTTTTGGGAAGGGGGGAGATTGTGAATAAATTTGTTTCCAGTATAGTGTGCGGGTTTATTGCAGGAATACTGACTATAAGCTTAGTAGCATGTATACAACTACCTTTATCAAATAGCAATGTTGAAAATAGCTCAAATAATAGAAACAGTGATAAGAAAATAACATTGAAACTTTGGAATATATGGGCAGCAGATACAGAGACGCAGAAAAAAACTTTTGAACAGATAATTAATGATTACCAGAGCGAAAATCCTAGTATTAAGATTGAAGTTGACTCAATAGAGAATGAAGCATACAAAATGAAGATTAAGACGGCTATTGCTGTTCAGGAAGCTCCAGACATATTTTTTACATGGGGAGCAGGCTTTGCAAAACCTTTTGTAGAGTCGGGCAGTGTTTTAGCGTTGGATGATTATTTGAATGACGGTACAAAAGAAAAAATTTCTACAGGAACAATGGATAATTTCATATATAATGATAAAACATACGGATTGCCTATGTATATGTGGTCGGCAGTTCTCTACTGCAACGAGGAGCTTTTTGAACAGAGCAATGTAAAGATACCGGAAACTTATGATGACTTGCTTGATGCTGTTGATATTTTCAATGAAAAAGGCATTACACCTATTGCCTGCGGCGAGAAGGAAGGATGGCCAGGAATGTTCTTTCAGAATATTCTTGCTATACGTACAGCAGGAGTAAAGGAGTGCAATCTGGCATTAAGCGGAGGGGCTTCCTTCGACCAGCCGGATTTTGTTGAATCGGCAGCGAAGCTTGAAGAGCTTGTAAAAAAAGGTGCTTTTGACAAAGCTGTAATGGATATTACAAAGGATGAGTCGGAAGCTTCATTCAAACAGGGTAAAGTTGCTATGTATTATATGGGAAACTGGGCAGCAGGACAGTGGGATGCAGATGATAGTTTGATAAAGGGCAAAGTTGTTTGCAAAAACTTCCCTGTAATAAAGGGCGCCGGAGGAGACCCCAACGGCTTTCTGGGTGGCTCCATTGATAGCTTTATGGTAAACTCCAATACTGCTTATAAGGGAGAAGCCGTAAAAGTAGTAAAATATATTTCAGAAAAAATGTCGGAGCAGGCAGCTGTAGTAGGTTTTGGACTTCCCGCATGGAAGGGTGAGGTAGATAAAACAAAGCTTTCACCCACAAACGCACAGATTTTTGAACTGGTTAAAGAGTCAACAGGTTTTGTACTTGCATGGGATACTTTTCTTGAAGGAGAAGATGCCGATACACATAAGAACCTTGTAGCCAACATATTTGCAGGTGAAAAAACTCCTGAAGAGTTTACAAAGGAGATGCAGAGATTGAATAAAAAGAAGGTAGAAATGTAATTAGACTCAGCAGAACAGTTTGATTTGTGGGGCTGTAAAAAAATAAGATTGCTTATAATATGGCAAAATACAGGGGCTGTACCCGTATAGTTTAAAATACATGATGATGCTAATACTAAAAAGAATATTCGAAGCTTATAAAGTTTAGGGTTAAAACAAAGAGCAATTTTCGCGTAAATGTGTGTGCTTGTTAACATCCTCTTATAAAACAGAACGAACTCTAAACTTTGACAAACATAAACTATTGCTAAAGACATAATAATGTGTGCCGGAAACGGGTGGTACAATGCAATAAAAGTGTGCAGCAACTGTAGTTTATATAAAAAAAGACACATTTCTAAAACAAGGGGGAGAAATGTGTCTTTTTTATTAGGCCTCTTAGAGTGAAACGAAAGAGGCAAAACTCTCGTACCCTCAACGGGTACGGAAGTTTTATTAGAGCCATTTCCTGAAAGGAAATCCGGCAAAAAGCAAGGGACTCGATGTCCCGAAGCTTTTTATTTATTATGATTTATCATTGTCAGAAAGTTCCGATGCTAACTTAACAGCTGTATATGCATCGGCAGAGTAACCGTCGGCTCCTATTTCCTCGGCATACTGACCAGTTACAACCGCACCTCCTATCATAAACCTGCAACTTATGCCTTCATTTTTAGCGAGGTCTATGACATTTTTCATTTCTGACATTGTAGTTGTCATTAGAGCAGACAAGGCAATGATATCTGCATCAAGTTCCTTTGCTTTAGATATAATGGTATGGGCATCCACATCCTTACCAAGGTCGTAGACCTGAAAACCGTAATTCCTAAGCATAAGGGAAACAATATTCTTACCTATATCATGGATATCACCCTTGACTGTTGCAATTATAATTTTAGCCTTTTCAACTACATTCTTCCCGCTACTTTTAAGAAGCGGCTCAAGCAGATTAAAAGCTTCTTTCATGGTTTCAGCACTCATAATAAGCTGAGGTAAAAAATATTCTTTTTTATCATACAAATTGCCTACCAAATTTATAGCAGGAATCAAATGTTTGTCTACAATATCTGAAGGGTGTATGCCACTGTCGAGAGTCTCTTTAATGTGTCGACCTATCTCTTCCTTGTTGCCTTTGAGGACAGAATCATATACTCTTTCAGCCGGGGTTTTATCAGCTGCTTTATTGGCATTTAAGCTTTCAGTCGGTTTTTTATTTGAAAAGCGCAATATATAGTTTTCACAGTTTTTATCACGGCAGGTTAGAACGTCACATGCGGCTTTAAGATTCATAAGGATCTCGTTTGAAGGATTTGCAATAGCAGCTGTCAGACCTTTTCCGACCGCCATGGTATAAAAAGCTGAATTAAGCCAGTTTCTTTCCGGTAACCCAAAAGAGACGTTTGAAAGACCTATGACGGTGTTGCAACCAAATTTGTTTGTACACCAGTCTATCAGCTCAATGGTTTCAAGAGCGGCTTCTTGGTTGGAAGAGACTGTCATAACAAGACCGTCAACTATGATATCCTGTTTTTCATAACCGTATTTTTGTGCTTCGTTAAAAACCTCCTGAACGATATCCTTTCTGAGGTCGGCTTTCATAGGTACGCCTTTTTCATTCAGAGGCAATATTATTACCATAGCTCCGTATTTGGTAGCAATGGGAAGGAGCTTTTCAAGCTGGGCTTTATCCCCATTTATTGAGTTTATGAGTGCTCTTCCCGGATAAATCCTAAGAGCAGACTCAATTACATCCGCTGATGTCGAGTCAATACAGAGAGGGATGTCCAGTTTTGCAGACAGGAGCTCTACGGCTTCCGTCATTTTTTCTTTTTCATTGATGCCCGACATTCCCACATTTATATCAAGTATATTGGCACCTTTTTCAACCTGCTCATGGGCAAGAGAAACAACCTCTGCCATTTTTCCTTCTCTTAAGCTTTCTTGAAGCTTCTTTTTACCAGTAGGGTTTATCCTTTCACCTATTATAGCAAGTGGATTATTTCCACCAATGAAAACTGCTTTTCTCGAAGATGACAGAGTTCCTGTCTTTTTAGGGGAAGGCGGTATGGGACTTAATCCTTTAATACTATCCTTAAGAGCTTTAATGTATTGCGGTGAGGTACCGCAACACCCGCCTAAAAGATTAGCTCCGGTCTCAACAAACCGGGGCATAAAAGCGGCAAATTCCTCAGGCTTCAGATCAAACACTGTATTTCCGTCAACAAGTCTGGGCAAACCGGCGTTTGGCTTTACAAGAAGAGGAACTTTTGCATAAGGCTTCATAGCTTCAATTATTTTAAGCATGGCTTCAGGTCCGGTTGAGCAGTTGCACCCTACAGCATCGGCACCAAGACTCTGAAGGGTAATCAGAGCTGCCACAGGGTCTGTCCCTGTAAGGGTAAAGCCATCCTCGGCAAAGGTCATGCTGACACAGACAGGCAGATTGCATAATTCTTTTGTAGCAATAAGTGCTACCCGTGCTTCCTGAATATCAATCATGGTCTCTATAATAAAAAAGTCCACGCCACCTTCAAGCAGTCCTGTTATCTGCTCTTTGTATATGTCCACTGCTTTATTGAAATCAACATCTCCGTAAGGCTTTATAAATCTGCCGGTTGAGCCTATGTCTCCCGCAACAAAAGCCTTATCTCCTGCGGCTTTTTTCGATATTTGTGCAAGCCTGCGGTTGAGTTCTACCGTTCTGTCTCCAAGACCGAATTCATCAAGTTTATAGCGTGTTCCGCCAAAAGAAAAGGTATAGATCGCATTTGAACCGGAGTTTATATAGTTCAACTGTTCTTCTATAATAGCCTCTTCATTTTCAGTTCCCCAGAGTTCAGGACATACACCTTTGGGCATGCCTTTTTTTTGCATCAGTGTTCCCATTGCTCCGTCAAGGATCATTATATTATTTTTCAAATATTCATTAAATGTATTTTTATCCAGATTGTATCAACTCCTGTATAACCCGTTAATATTTATGTATGGCAAGTTTTGAAAACATATATTAAAAGGGTACTCAATTTTACCTCTTTCGTTTCACTCCAAGAGGTCTAAGTAAAGGCGGATACCTTCAAGGGGTATCCGCTCTTAATAATGCTTTTGACGTTTTTTATTGCTGAGGCAGAGATAAATCAACTGCATCCTTAGCATTTTCAATAACTTCTTCAGGAACTACTATTTCAAAGGTTTCATCATAATCGTATGTAGTTTTCATAACCATGTTCAATTTGGTTTGCTGCTCGGAAGTATCTTTTAATGATGCGTTAAATAACAAATTCATGCTTTTGACCCTATAAGTTGCTTTATCTAAAGTTATATTAACGTTAAACTTTTCAAGGTTATAAGCGGTGGACACGTCATCATTTCCTGTAGCTGTTGTTGACGCGCTCAGACCTTTCTTGAACAGTTCATCAATATAGATATCACCTTTAAGCTGTATATCACTGCCAGATTCTGTTACTGCCAGTCCTGCACACAATATATCGTTAATTTCAATTAAATTTGTGTTGTCATTATCTTTAAAACTCTGTTGAATTTCTTCATCACTAACTTCTGATTTTATCCATGCGTTACCTAAGAGAAATGTTTTTGTGTAAGATACTTTATCCTTTAAATATGTTTCTATAAAGGTCATATCAATACCCTGCAACTCTGCCATATTCATGGTCATCTTATGATAGCTTGAATTATTTTCCAGATCTGCATGAGTAGAAGTTTCAATAGCCATTTTTACATTTTTTGCATCGATATTGCCGTCCATTTCGGTTTTCATAACAAATTTGTATTTTTTCAACTTAGCCATTGCCTCTTTAGACTTGCTCAGAATGTCCTTAACCTCATTGAATTTATCTTCATCAGTTATAAGCACGGAGGTAGTGGAAGCGTCCCACATAACCACTTTACCAAGGCTTTCCGCAACAAACCTTGCAGGAATGTAAGTTCTGTTGTTTTTACTATAAATCATCGGGTCTACATCCAGCGTTATATTATTGCCGTCTACGCTGGCTGTTTTGTTACCTACTTCAAGATAAATTGTTTTTGAGTCCTTTATAACAGTAACACTTCTTTTTACGCCGTCCCATATAATATGGTCGTTGTCATTCTGAACACCCAAGTTTACAAGAACTTCCCTTAAAGGAAGCAGAGTTCTGCCATTTACTATTATTGGAACGTCGGCATATGTACCTATCTCGCCATCAATAGCTATTTTTACATGAGGACTTTCAACTACATTATTTTCTGCAAAAACAAAAGACATAAACACAGAACATGAAATTAGTAATACAATAAAACATACTGCCAGTTTTTTCATTAATAAACCTCCTTATTGAACTTAATATATTTAAGTAACCGAATAGGTCTATTATAGCATATTATAGCTACATGGGGTAGTACAATAATTTGAAACAGACAAACATTTAAATGTAGTACAGTTCAGTTTTTTAGTTTATCTGAAATTCCAATATTATTTCACAATTATTTCACAAAAAAATAAAAATCCCTCTAAACTTTTTCAATTACTTATAATCAATACATGGCATATTATAACAAAGAAAAGTTGTAAATTCAATTATAGTAAATACTTTTTTACCTTTTCTTTACCCTTTTCCTTTATTGAAGTGGCTAGGAAAAAGTTACAAGGTGGATCTGAGGCTTGACCAAGAGTATCTGAGAAGTCAGCCCGTCAACTCGGAAGAAGGAGCGCCAATGGGAATTGGTGCATGGTATGAAATGTACATAAGTGATCCTTTGGCTTATATATTCAGAAATACAGACCCACGCGGATCTCTTGCTGCAAACGTTGGCAATTCTACAGTAAGATGTTTAAGCAATTTGCCGCTGAACCTGATGTAGTCGCTGCAATGTTTGAGATTCTTGAAACAGAACGAACAATTGAAGAAGATATTCCTATTGATATAATACCTATGGGTAACAATTTCTTGTCACAGATTATTGTAGCAAATAAAACAGACACAATAGATACAATAGATACAATAGAGAAGGGATAGTTAAAAAGTTATTTAAAAGGCCGTCTTATTCATAAGTAAGACGACCTTTTAAAGGTCATTGATGCCTTTTTATTATTTAAGGATAGTTAGTTTTCTATAAATTCGATACCATACTTATTTGTTGTAAAATAGTGATCCATAGTTGCCTCGGCTATATCCCTGAAAGCCCAGTGTTGTTTGGGAACATCGGTGAATGTCTGAGATGCTCCATTCAAGGGTCCTCTTTTTAGTGCTTTGTTTATTATTACAATACATTCAGCACGTCTAATAACTTCTTCAGGTTTGAAAGTCCCATCAGAATATCCGGTTATGTAATTCAGTTCAGCTAATTCTTCAATAATATTTCCTGCCCAGTGGGTCTTTGTATCCAAAAAACTTCTATTGGCAGTGCTACCGTCCATTCCGAGAAAATTATATATAACTGCTGCAAATTCTCCCCTTTTTATAATTTGGTTTGGTCTAAAAGTGCCGTCAGTATAACCTCTGAACAACCCCTCTTTTGTTACCCATTTAATTGACTCTAATGCCCAGTGGCTATTGTCAACATCAGAAAAACCGGTATTATTGCCAGAATAAGTATGTCCGCTTATCTCGAGCAATGTAGAGAATATGACAGCCGCTTCCGCTCTTGTAATCTCTTTTTCAGGTTTAAAGCTTCCATCAGGATACCCTGACAAATACTTTTTATGCTCATAATTGGAAGATACAGGTGCGGGCTTTGGTGTTGGTTTCGGTGTGGATGTAGGTTTGCGTGTAGCTTCCTGTCCTACTCTTATGCCACCGTCACTAAATGTTACCCTTATATTATTGAGGTTTTTATCTTCAAATTCATAATCATCTCCGGCTTCTATTTTACTAAGACCTTTAAATGATGTGTTGAGTATCTCAAACCTTATTTGTGCAAATTCACCGTTCTTTTTAATGAGATTGCTTGATGAACTATTTTCATTCATATAATATAGGTATATTACTCCTTTTTTGCTGTCATGGTTAAAATACATATAATCAGAGTCATTTACTATACTGCCCGGCTTAACACTCAGGAACTTCAATACATCCTCATCATAATCCAAATCAAAACTCAAATTGTCTATACCCTGCGAAGGTACATTTGAAAAATCCACCGAAACATAAAGTGAATCTCCTTTTTTACCATTCTCCTCCTCAATATTAACTCTTAGGCGTGTGCCTGCGGGAGTTGGTGTAGCAGTTCCCTTTGGAGTATTTGTCGGTTTTGGGGTGGGAGCAGCTTCACCGCTTGGTGTCTCTCCCCATATAAGCTCACCATCTAAGTGTGCTGTAACCTTATTCCACCGAGAGTATACCGATGAAGATGAATTAAAGGAGTAATCATTTGACTGCTTATAGTTGGACCAGTCTTCTTTGGAAAACCTTATTTGAATTTCTGTACTGCTTTTAGCGGCAAGACTTCCAGCACCACTATCAAATCCAATTTCAAGGTAATAATCCGCATTTTTTTTAGGGCTTTTCATTTTAACAAACCTTCCTGTTATTTTAGAATTGCCCACAGATGCCCAGTCACACCAAAAACTCTGATCCTTTGCTCCATCGATTGTGTAGTAGTATCTGAGTTCAAGATCTGACAAGTCTATTGACTTACTTCCGGTATTGGTGATTTTCATTTTAAAACTAATATTATTTGTGGTTTCAGCTGTATTAGCGCTATGCATCTCCACGCTTACTGAAGACGATGTTGCTGCTAGACTCGAAATTTCTTTAGCTGCATCTACGGTGGTAAATAATGGGGCTGACAATACGGTAATCAGCACCGCCATAATTGCAGTAATACATAAAAGCCTTTTCATTAAATTTCCTCCCATAACGATTTATAATAATATTTAATATTTAATACTTAATACTAAATATTACTTACCATAAAAAATACATAAATTGTGGAAAAACGAGACACATAGAGGTAAATCAAGGATTGAAATAAATGCTGGAAACAAACTGCGTAATTAATATTGCTGATATACCTATCTGTTTTTGCGCTACAAATTTCCTCTCTGTAATATGCTTAAAAGAGCAGTACAGTGGTATGTTACAAGCTTAGCACAACGTGCTGCAAGCTCTGTACAACTTTTGCATATTCATAACATTCATAATTATATACTAGCATTCCTTTTATTTCAATAATTATATATTTTGAGTTTCCCCATTTTTTAATATAGTGCTAAATAGTCCGGCTTGGCTGCGGACATGAAATGCTACAGAATTAAACGCTAACCCAAGAGTTGGCAATACTCGTTCGCTAAGAAATTCCACGAATCACGTCCAACATAACATCCTTGTATATGAGGACGTTTTACGAACATCCTGTTCGTAATCGTGGAATTTCTAAGCTCTCTTCGCATGCCAACTCTATGGGTCTTAACGCTAATGAATTCCTCCGCATTTCATGTCCACAGCCAAGCCTAGATAGTAGCTGGAATTAGCTTTTGTATTTTTGAATTGGCCTAAGAAAAAAGTTATTAACATTATTAAGATTTTTTTGCAAATCTCCTTCTGCTTCAGTTAATATGTATCCGTCTGTTTATTCATCCTCTGACAATAATTCAGCTTCATTACTATATGCCCGTATCTATCCAATGGAAAACAACTATTAAATGTTTTCTAGTGCAATCACCCAAAATCAGGCAAAGGAAGCGAGGGAAGAACGAAATCGCTAACGCGATGGCTTATCAAACTTTACAAAAAATTTCAAATAGTATATAAAAAAGTATGTGTTTATAATATTGTAAATTCATCACAAAAAACAAAACATAAGG
>CAYPCH010000052.1:0-24171 GCA_964409165.1 uncultured Oscillospiraceae bacterium
AAGTAAACTTTTTGACCTTAACTTGTGAGCAACCAGAGCCTCAAAATACTATAAGTAAGGAAGTTGAGTTTTTATTAAAGAATCTTAAATTTTGATTTTTGATATTTTATTCGTAATATTGGATTAAGGTGTGTAAAAGAATAAGGGGCTGAAAGCCCCTTTAGTATTTTCTTGATTTCTAATCTGCAATGAGGTTTATACAATATTATTAGAACCATTTCCTAGAAGGAAATCCGGCAAAAAGCTTCGGGACTCAATGTCCCGAAGCTTTTTATTGTTTTAATTTTTACTCCTGTTCATTTTCACCAGTGTCTTCATTCTCTTTACTTACATTATCTTGAGCTTCATTCTCCTGAGCTATATCCTCTTGATCTATATTCTCTTGATCTATATTCTCTTGATCTATATTCTCTTGTTCTATATTCTCCTGATCTGTATTTTCTTGATCTATATCCTCATCCTCTTCATTAACTATCCTTGCCACTCCTACCAAATGAACTCCTTCATTCATTCTCATAAGAGTAACTCCCTGTGTAGCTCTTCCGAGAACACTTATATCCTTTACATTTATCCTGATAATTGTACCGTCTGAGTTTATAAGCATAATGTCATCCTTTTCGTTAACAAGCTTCATTCCTGCAATTTTACCTGTTTTCTCTGTAACCCTGTAAGTCAGAATACCTTTACCCCCTCTAGTCTGCACCTTGTACTCTTCAAGCTCTGTCCTTTTTCCAAAACCTTTTTCGGTAACAACTAGAAGGTTAGTATCCTCAATAAATGCAGCCATTCCTACAACTACGTCATTGTCAGCAAGCCTGATTCCCCTTACACCTTGGGATACTCTTCCCAAAGGACGTGCATCTTGTTCGTTGAATCTTATGGACATACCATTTCTCGTTACAATTAAAATGTCTTTATTTCCATCGGTAAGTCTTACATCTATAAGTTCATCATTTTCTCTTAATGCAACAGCTGTAAGGCCGCCTTTTCTTATATTATCGTATTTCATAAGATCAGTCTTTTTAACAACGCCGTTCTTTGTTACCATTATAAGGTATGAACCTTCCTTGTACTCAGTAATTGGAATTACGGTTGTAACCTTTTCATTCTGGTCAAGCTGAAGAAGGTTTACAATTGCCATTCCCTTTGCCTGGCGTCCAGACTCAGGGATTTCATATGCCTTTAGCCTATAAACCCTTCCCTTGTTGGTAAAGAACAGAATATAGTCATGGGTAGAAGTTATAAACAGGTTTTCAACAAAATCCTCTTCCCTTGTGCTTAAACCAATGATGCCTTTTCCACCCCTTCTCTGGCTTTTGTAGGTATCAGCAGGAAGTCTTTTTACATATCCAAAATGAGTGAGGGTTATGACGCTTTCCTCTTCATCAATAAGATCTTCAATGTCAATGTCACTCTCATCGGGTACTATTTTAGTTCTTCTCTCATCTGCATATTTAGTTTTGATTTCGGCCAACTCTTCTTTTATTATATTCAATACCATAAATTCGTTTGCCAGAATATCCTTATAATGTTTAATTTTTGCAAGCAACTCCTGATACTCATTTTCAAGCTTCTCTCTCTCCAATGCTGTAAGTCTTCCGAGTCTCATGTCTACAATTGCCTGTGACTGCTTGTCGCTCAATCCGAATCTTTCCATTAAGCCTTCTTTTGCAGCGGCTTCATTTTTGGAGCTACGTATTACTTTTATTACCTCATTCAAGTTATCAATCGCTATCTTTAAGCCTTCCAATATGTGAGCTCGCGCCTCGGCCTTATCAAGTTCATATTTAGTCCTTCTGACTATTACTTCCTTCTGATGATCTACATAATAGTCAATAGCCTGTCTTAAGTTGATAACACGGGGTACGAATTTCTTATTTTCATTCTGCACAAGGGCAAGCATATTAACGCTGAAGCTGTTCTGCATCTGTGTATGCTTATATAACTGATTCAATACAACATTTGCATTTGCTTCTCTTTTCAATTCTATAACAATTCTCATTCCGGTTCTGTCGGATTCATCACGTAGGTCAGAAATGTTTTCTACCCTCTTATCTTTGACCAATTCCGCAATCTTCTCAACAAGCCTTGACTTATTAACCTGATACGGAAGTTCCGTAACAACAATACGCTGTTTGTTGGAACTCATTTGTTCTATATTGGTAACAGCTCTTATTACTATTCTTCCTCTCCCGGTTGTGAAGGCATCTTTTATGCCCCTCTTTCCTACAATTGTTGCGGCAGTCGGAAAGTCAGGTCCTTTAATTATCTTTCGCAGCTCGTCTATCGTTGTTTCCGGTTCATCAATAATCTTTGTAATGCCATCTATCACTTCACCTAAGTTATGGGGAGGTATATTTGTTGCCATACCTACTGCTATACCGGATGAGCCGTTTACCAAAAGGTTTGGAAACCTTGACGGCAGTACAACAGGTTCTAGCTCATGCTCGTCAAAATTCGGCTTGAAATCAACAGTATCCTTGTTTATCTCTCGAACCATTTCCATGGAAATTTTCGATAACCTTGCCTCTGTATACCTCATAGCTGCAGGAGGGTCACCGTCAACCGAGCCGAAATTGCCATGTCCGTCAACAAGTGTATTCCTTAATGAAAAATCCTGAGCCATACGTACCAAACTATCATAAACTGCAGCATCTCCATGAGGGTGGTACTTACCTAAAACTTCACCAACGGTAGTTGCACATTTTCTATGTGCCTTGTCCGGTGTAAACCCAAGAGTATACATGGCATATAGTATTCTTCTGTGAACCGGCTTTAAGCCGTCCCTGACATCAGGAAGTGCACGGTCTACTATAACACTCATAGCATAATCTATGAACGACTTTTTCATTTCTGCTTCAATGTCAACTGGTATTATCCTTTGTTCTTTTATTTCATTGTTTTCTGACATATATCGTTTACCTCTTTCTAAAATATATTTACCTAACTGAATGTAAAAATAAGCACACTATCCGAATCCGATTTCGTTTAATAATAAGTTTTAGCTGAAATATCACTTCGAATTTTTCGTATGGTCTATTCGAGTCAAATAAAACTAAAAGTAAAATTATAGCCGTAGTTTTATTTTCAGCATTCTTAACCATGGATTTTGGCAAATTGTTGTCATAAAACAAACATCCCTATATATTTTAATAAAGTTTTACAATACTGTCCACTTTTTTCACATTTAAAATTTCTATATGAATTTTCTCTACAAAAAAACAGGGAATCTTAATGAATTATTCCCTATTTTGACCATAAAACACCATTAAACTATATAAATTATACTTTCAATTTATATTTCACTCATTATTTAGGTACGCGTATTATAAATTCCACATATTCTCCCCTGTCAAATTGGGCAGCTTTTGCTTCCACTCCGGATTTTTTCATAAGATCTATTGCCTGTCTGATAGTGTTAATAAATATCCTAATATCTTTTATAGCCTTTGTAAATTTCGTTTTGCCCTTTTTTTCTTTTTCTTTTTTTGAATATCTCTCTATAGCTCTCTCAACAAGATCTTCAGTTCTCTTTACATTAAGTCCTTTTTCACAAACATGCTTAAGCACTTTAAGCTGCAATTGTTCATCGTGGAGCTTTAAAAGCGCCCTTGCATGCCTTTCGGTCAGGCTGTTATCCGCTAGAATCTTTTTAACAAGAGGGGCAAGCTTTAAAAGTCTTATTTTATTTGCAATTGTTGACTGACTTTTTCCTATCTTATGTGCGAGTTCTTCTTGGGTAAATCCGTGTTCGTTTATCAAATTGCTGTATCCTTCAGCCTCTTCCATATAGCTTAAGTCTTCTCTCTGAAGATTTTCAATTAAAGCAATGACAGCCGAATCATTGTCATTAATCTCAACAATTATTGTGGGAATTTCTTTAAGACCTGCCATAGTAGCAGCTCTCAGTCTTCTTTCTCCTGCCACAAGCTCAAACATATTTGCAGATATTCTTCTGACGTTTATAGGCTGAATTACTCCGTACTGTTTTATTGATTCACACAACTCTTCAAGTGAAGCTCTGTTAAACTGTTTCCTCGGCTGGTAAGGGTTCGGCCTTATGCAATCAATATTGACATAAGCAATATTTTTGTGTTCCTCTCTCTTTTCCGGTCTCTCAATAAGCACTCTGTTTTCTAACATTTGAACACCATCCTTTGTAATTTAATGTATTTATCATTTGTTAAATTGAAGTCTAACTCTCAATTTAAGTTTTAATTAACAAAGGATATATATTCTTCTGGATTACTTCAATTCCTCTTTTTTTAAATAAAAATCGTTCGCCCAAATGTGCTATATTACTGCATTTTACGGGTTATACCAATGGGTCTTTTGATGGTTTACCCGCTTTTCTCGGATACCGTGTCGAAGTTTGTCGAAACTTTTTTACTATAATTATGTTCCTTTTTATGTCGCTTAAGGGAAGTTCGAGCTCAACAACATCCTCAATCTTTCCTCCAAGTATATCAAGTGCCTTTGCAGAACCTTCAACTTCTTCAGTATTACTTCCTTTCATTGCAATAAAAATACCTCCTACCTTGACAAAAGGTAAACAATATTCCAGAAGCACAGGTAAGCTGGCAACTGCCCTTGCAACTGCCATATCATACTTTTCCCTGTAATCACTATCAGTTCCTTTATCCTCAGCTCTTGAATGAACAGCTGAAATTCCATTTAAATTCAGCCTATTTATAACCTCATTTAAAAACTTTATCCTTTTCTCCAGGGAATCCAACAGAGTAACTTTGAGAAATGGAAAAATTATTTTTAAAGGTATGCCGGGAAAACCTCCGCCGGTACCTATATCAATAATATTTTTTCCTCTATCCTTTATGTAAGGAGCAATACTTAAAGAATCTATAAAATGTTTTATCACTATTTCCCTGTCATCTTCAATGGCAGTCAGGTTTATCTTTTCATTCCACTGCTTCAGTATGTCTTTATAATATAAAAATTCATCCGTCTGCTCCTTGCTTAAATCAACATCAAACCTTTCTGCGCCTTCTAAAAGAAGCGTTTTTAAATCCATATTCGCATTTTCCATTAAAAATTACTCTCCATTTCAAGCAAATTTCTATTATTTGTTCTCTTTTCTCCTGCTCTGCTCAAGATAAATCAAAAGCACCGAAATATCGGCAGGTGAAACTCCCGATATCCTAGAGGCCTGTCCAACAGACTCTGGCTTAATCTTTCCTAGCTTCTGTCTTGCTTCAATCCTTAGTCCTTTTATATCATCATAATTGATATCCTTACTGAGTTTCCTTGTCTCAAGCTTTTTAAACTGCTCAACCTGCATTAACTGCCTTTTTATATAACCTTCGTATTTAACAGATATTGAAACCTGTTCTCTCACGGAACGCTTAAGCTCAGGTCTGTTTTCATCTATTTCTCCTAAAGGCTCATAGTCAATCTCCGGCCTTTTTAAAAGCTCACTGAGCTTTATTCCGCTTTTAATAGGTGTACTGCCTCTGCTTACAAGAAATGAATTTACCTTCCCATCAGGTGGAACTACAGTTTTCTCAAGCCTTTTTATCTCCTGCTCTATCTGGTTCTTTTTCTCCTTGAAATTATTAAACCTTTCTTCGCTAATCAAACCTATATCATACCCTGTCGGTGTAAGCCTCAAGTCTGCGTTATCCTGCCTTAAAAGAAGCCTGTATTCGGCTCTAGAAGTCATCATCCTGTAGGGCTCGTTCGTACCTTTTGTAATAAGGTCATCTATCAACACTCCAATATAAGCCTGCGATCTGTCAAGTACCAAAGGTTCTTTCCCTTTTATTTTATGTACGGCATTAATTCCAGCAATGATTCCTTGAGCAGCAGCTTCCTCATATCCTGAACTACCGTTAATTTGCCCTGCACAGAATAACCCATCAATATTTTTAGACTCTAGTGAAAGTTTAAGCTGGTTCGGATTAATGATGTCATATTCTATTGCATAAGCACTCCTCATCACAGAGACATCCTCAAGACCCGGAAGTGTTTTCATCATTTTTATCTGTACATCTTCCGGAAGGCTTGTTGACATCCCCTGAAGGTACATTTCCTGAGTGTTTAAACCCATAGGCTCAACAAACACCTGATGGCTTTCCTTTTCTGCAAATCTTACAACCTTGTCTTCTATAGAAGGGCAATACCTTGCGCCTATACCTTCTATCATTCCTCCAAACAAGGGGGATCTGTGAAGATTCTCCTTTATTATGTTGTGTGTCTCGTTGTTTGTATAGATAAGATAGCAGGATACCTGCTCCTTATGAATCTCTTCAGTCTCAAAAGAAAATGGAACAATAACTTCGTCTCCGGGTTGCTCTTCCATCTTTGAAAAATCAATACTTCTTCTATTAATCCTTGCCGGTGTGCCTGTCTTAAATCTCATAAGCTCTATTCCAAGCTCTTTAAGGCTGTCGGACAATTTGTTTGCAGGAAATAACCCGTCGGGACCTCCATTGAAGCTTACATCACCTATTATAATCTTTGCTTTTAAATAAGTTCCAGTGGTAAGAACTGCTGTCCTGCATTTATAAACAGATCCTGTATGGGTTTTTACTCCTGTTACTCTTATTTTTCCTTCATTTTCTTCAGTTAAGAGCTCAATTACTTCAGCCTGTTTAATATCAAGATTTTCTTGCTTTTCAAGGGTATTTTTCATTTCTATCTGATAACTTCTTCTGTCAATTTGAGCCCTCAGTGAAAAAACTGCAGGACCTTTTGCAGTATTTAGCATCTTTGACTGGATAAATGTCTTATCGGCACATTTACCCATTTCTCCTCCTAATGCATCAATTTCCCTTACCAGATGTCCTTTTGCTGTTCCTCCTATATTAGGATTGCACGGCATGTTTGCAATACTGTCAAGGTTAATTGAAAACATAACCGTCCTAATACCAAGCCTTGCCGCCGCTAGTGCCGCTTCACAGCCTGCATGCCCCGCCCCTACAACCGCAACATCATATTCCCCTGCTATAAACTCCATAAAATCTATTCCTTCCTCATAATAAAAACTATTTACCCAGACAAAACCTTTTAAATATTTCATGAATTACATCGTCACTTACAGATTCTCCGGTTATCTGCCCAAGATAATCTGCAGCATTCGTAATATCTATTGTTATCAAGTCCAAAGGCATACTGTTTTCTTGTGCACCTAAAGCATCATTTATACTTGACAGTGCTTTATCAATAAGGTTTTTATGTCTTATATTTGTAAGTAAAACTTCATTATTTGCAGTTACTTCACCTTTAAGAAAGAGTTCTTTTATTATTTTCCCCAGTTCTTCAACCCCTATATCTTCTTTTAGCGAAGTTTTAATATGCTTTTTTTCTTCAAGAAACCTTTCTATTCTGTTGATTTCTTCTTCCTGAACAAGATCTATTTTATTTATTACAACAATTACCTTCTTGTCCACGATTTTGTTCAGAATAGAAGCATCTTCTCTGTCAATTCCCATAGAAGCATCAATCATCATTATTATAAGGTCAGCAACCTCTATTGCACTGTGAGTTTTCTCGACCCCTATTCTCTCCACTACATCCTCGGTTTCCCTTATTCCTGCAGTGTCCAATATCCTTACAGGTATTCCGTCCATGTTTACATATTCCTCAATTATATCCCTGGTAGTTCCCGGAATATCGGTAACAATTGCCCTGTTCTTACCAGAAAGCTCGTTTAGCAATGAGGACTTTCCAACATTAGGTCTCCCAATTATAACTGCATCAATTCCTTCTCTTATTATCCTTCCTTTTTCAAATCCTTTGATAACACCTTCCAATTTCTCTTTTATTTTAATTAACTCAGTATAAATTTCCTGACCTGTTATCTCCTCAATATCATGTTCAGGGTAATCCACTGTAACCTCTATATGTGCGAGAATTTCAATCAAACTGTTTCTCACACTTTTAAGTTTTGAAGACAGTTTGCCCTCAAGCTGATCCAAAGCCGCCCTTGAACTTTCGCTTGTCTTTGAATTTATAAGATCTATCACTGCTTCAGCCTGGGATAAATCAATCCTTCCGTTCAAAAAAGCCCTTTTTGTAAACTCTCCGGGTTCAGCAATCCTAGCTCCGTTCTTTGTCACCAGTTCAAGAATGTTTTTTAATACTGTTATTCCTCCATGGCAACTAATTTCCACAACATCTTCTCTTGTAAAGGTCTTCGGTTTTTCCATTTTTGTAACCAGAACTTCATCCACAGTCTGTCCGTTTTCAGGATTAATTATTTTTCCGAAACTTATGGTATGAGATTTGATATCACTAAACTTTTTCCTGCCGTAAAATAAATCTCCTGCTATATTAAAAGCCTTGTCTCCGCTTATTCTTATAATTCCTATACCTCCGGTTCCATGAGGTGTGGATATGGCAACTATGGTATCTTCGTTATACATAAAAACCTCCGAGTATATTTAAAATAAACCTATGCAAATAAATTAATCTTATACAATATTATTATCGAAAGTATATATAAAAATATCCGATTGATGGATATCAGCCGGATATTTAAAAAAGTCAATCTTTTTATGAATATTCTATTACTTCAAAGCAATTACAACTTTTCTGTTGGGCTCTTCTCCTACGCTGTAAGTTTCTATATATTTATGATTTTGAAGAGTTGAATGAATAACTCTTCTCTCGTACGGATTCATAGGCTCTAAAGTTATATTCTTTTTAAACTTTTCTACCCTGTCGGCTAATCTGTTAGCCAGCTTAATTAAAGTTTCTTCTCTCTTCTGCCTGTAATTTTCAATATCAACTACAACCCTTTTATATTCTTCCCTGCCTTTATTTATAACCAAGCTCGTCAGGTATTGAAGGGAATCAAGGGTTTCACCTCTTCTTCCTATTAATATGCCTATATCATCGCCCTGAATTTTTATCATTATGGAATCATCATCTTCTTCAACAAGTATATCGGCTTCCACGTTCATTTTAGCAAATACATCAAGCAAGAAGTTTTTAGCTTTATCTCCATCAGACCTTTTAAGAGTAACCTTTACCCTTGCCTGCTTTGATCCTATCAAGCCGAAAATACCTTTTATTCCTTCTTCAATAACTTCTACCTCGACATCTTTTTCCTGTGCATTTAATTCCGTAAGGGCGAGATCTACGGCGTCTTGTACCGTTTTAGCGGTTTTTTCAACACTATAAGCCATTTATTCAGTCTTAACCTCCTTCTTTTTTGTGATAAACTTGTTTAAAAAATACTGTTGCAGTATTTGGAATACATTCCCGGTCAACCAATACAGACCTAGGGCTGCCGGAGCCCGAAATGATATAAAACCCGTCATTATAGGTGCGAACATCATCATACTCTTCTGCATGGCAACAGATGTATCGTTTTCATTACTATTTTGTGTACTTGTTTTTGTCCTGCCACTAATCATTTTTGTCGATAAATAAGTAGTTATAACAGCAAGCACCGGAATCAGAAATAAAGGGAGATACGTTGCCATTTCACTTCCAAATAATACGCTAGGATTCCATGTCGGAATTTTTCCAAGATTAAAACTGACAGGTCCTATACTTTCTATCATATCAAGTTTACCAGTGGTTAGTGCAACTTCCATCTGCCAGTAAAACCCTTTTACGCTCTCAGATGTTTTCTTTAAACTTTCTATCTGATCCGCTGGCAATTTAAGCATATAAGTAAATGGTTCACGTATTACATAAAACAGGGAAAATAATATCGGCATCTGTAACAAAGGAATAAAACAACCGCTTGCAGGATTATATTTATGATCCTGATATAATTTCATCATCTCTTGGCTCTGTTTTTCCTTGTCATTCTTATACTTTCTCTGTATTTCCTGCATCAAAGGCTGCAATTCCTGCATCTTGGCTGTTGACTTATATTGTTTTATAGCAAAAGGCAATAAAATGACCTTTACAAACACTGTAAAAATTACTATGGCCAAACCATAATGACCAGAAGTCATATTATATATATATAGCAGAACATGCCCCAAATACTCAGGTATAAATTTAAAAACATTGAACATCTTTCTTTCCCCTTTTGTTATTTATAGAGATCGAACTGCAAAAAAAACTTAAATATAATGCTATATTCATTTCCTCAGTTCTCTGTCTCTAACAGGATCATATCCTCCAGGGTGAAACGGATGGCATTTAAGTAACCGTATCAAAGCTTTAAAACATCCCTTAATTACACCAAATCTTGTTACAGCATCGATAGCATACTGTGAACAAGTAGGATAAAATCTGCAACACTGTGCCGATTTCATCGGTGATATATATTTTTGATAAAGAGTAATTAAAAATATTATAAATCTTTTGAGCAATCCCATTTCTCCCGATCAAATATACTTAATTTTTTTAACAGAAACTTCATTTCTTTTTTTATGTCGGTATAATCTGCTGCCTTATCACTACTTCTGGCAACAAAAACCAAGTCGAATCCGGTTTTTATAAACTGCTCGTAAAATCTGTAGTTCTCCTTTATAAGTCTTTTGATTCTGTTCCTTTTAACGCTGTTACCGAATTTTTTGCTTACAGTTATTCCAATTCTGTTAAACTTAAAATTATTTTTAAAAACATATAAAACTAAATATTTACCAACAAAAAATTTCCCTCTTTTATAAATCCTCAAAAACTCGGCATTCTTTTTTATTGGAACAGTCTTAATCATTACCAGAAGCTAAGCCTCCAATACTTTATTATTTAAGTATAGCAAACCTCATTTAAACAAAAAGACCACATTTATGCGGTCTTACGCTGAAAGAACTTTTCTTCCTTTCAATCTACGCCTTCTTAAAACGTTTCTTCCACTAGAAGTCTTCATTCTTTTTCTGAAACCATGCTCTCTCTTCCTCTGCTTGGTTTTAGGCTGATATGTCCTTAACAATTAAAACACCCCCAATCCGTTATGGTAGTACTATATTACAATTTAAAATCAAAACCGAATGTGTAATATCACTGAAATTGTCTTTAAAATGACAATCCCCCTTATTATAATATCAATTGTAAAAATAACATACCAATTATATATTAAATACATAAACAATGTCAAGAAACTATTTTTGTGTATAAAAAATTTTTTTAAACTTTTTTGTGGATATCTTTTGTTTTTTGTGTTGAATATTAGTTTAAAGTCTGATAATATATTTAATACCTGTTGATAACCCACAAATTATCAACAGTAAAATGTTGATAATTATTGTTAAACTTTAATAATGTACATTACGCTTTATTATTTTTTACCATTTATATTATATGAATTACTATAGATATTATACAAAAATATATCATTAGATGCTTAAATTTTAAAATAGTTGTCAAATATTTAATTATAATACTTATTATATTTTGCAATAGAGATTATCGTATGCAAAATATATAGATTCAACTGTTGCCCCGTTACAGAATTTTTTTTTAGAAACGGGGCATTGAACAGAGCAAATGGCTTTTTTTATAACTTTATTCGTTTTTACAAAGCGGTTGTATTAAAAGTTATAATTTTTTGTTACTTTTTTATAAATCGCATATAGACTGAATCAATGCGTAATGCGTATTGTATAATTTTACAACCATAATTTCTTAGCAATTTTGGAGGAAAAAATATGAGTGCCCAAGTAAATGAACTATGGCAAAGAACTTTAAACCTTTTAAAAAATGAACTTACTGAAATCAGTTTCAATACATGGATCAAAACGATTGATCCTATATCATTGAAATCCAACACAATTAATTTGGCTGTACCGGCAGAGTTCAATAAGGGAATACTGGAATCACGTTACCAGACGTTGATAAAAAATGCTGTCAAGCAAGTCTCTTTTAAAGAGTATTCTATTAATTTTGTTGTTCCTTCTCAGGAAAATATAGATAAATATACTAATCAAAATGATAATATGGATGATATGGTCGTATCACTTTTGAATCCAAAATATACATTTGATACTTTTGTTATTGGAAACAGCAACCGTTTTGCCCATGCGGCAGCACTTGCCGTTGCTGAAGCTCCGGCCAAAGCATATAACCCTTTGTTTATTTACGGAGGTGTTGGGTTAGGTAAAACTCACCTTATGCACGCTATAGGTCATTACGTACTTAATCAGAATCCTTCTCTGAAAGTTTTATATGTATCATCTGAAAAATTTACAAATGAACTTATTAATGCTATAAAAGATGACAAAAACGAGGAATTCAGATCAAAGTACCGTAATATAGATATTCTTTTGATAGATGATATCCAGTTTATAGGTGGAAAGGAAAGAACACAAGAAGAATTTTTCCATACATTTAATGCTTTGTATGAAGCAAACAAGCAGATAATTTTGTCAAGTGACAAACCTCCAAAAGAAATAGTAACTTTGGAGGAACGTCTCAGATCAAGGTTTGAATGGGGTCTCATTGCGGACATTCAGGCACCTGACTTTGAAACAAGAATTGCAATATTGAGAAAAAAAGCACAACTTGAGAATCTTGATGTTCCTAATGAAGTTATAACTTTTATAGCAGACAAGATAGCATCAAATATAAGAGAACTTGAGGGAGCCCTGAACAGAGTAATTGCATACTCAACACTGACTGAAAATGAAATGACAATAGATCTTTCAACAGAGGCATTAAAAGATATATTATCAGCTAATAAAGCCAGAATAATAAACTGTACCGCTATTCAGGATGCAGTCGCAAGATATTTTGATATAAGACCTGATGAATTTAAGTCTAAAAGAAGAACAAGAGATGTAGCATATCCAAGACAAATAGCTATGTATCTTTGCAGGGATATGACAGATATGTCCCTTCCAAAAATAGGATCAGAATTTGGAGGAAGGGATCATACAACTGTTATTCATGCATGTGATAAAATACGGGCAGAAATAGATTCAAACTCTGAAATTAGGCGTACAATAAACGAACTGAAAAGAAATCTATCTGGAAAACAGGCTAATTAGTTAATTTTATTGTAGTCATTCCAATAAATTATCAACAAAAATTGTTAATATGGGGAAGATTTCATGTTAGTAATCTGTGTAAAGTTTGATAAAAGTTTTTTTTGTTCAAAGTTGTTGATTATTTGTTGCAACTTATCTACATTTTAATAACATGGTGTAGCCTTAGAATAACACTGTGTAAAAGCAGTTATTAACAGAATCAACAGCACTTATTACTATTATTACTGAATTTAATTATATAATTAATAAAGAACGGAGGAGTTTTCTGTTATGAAATTTATATGTTCAAAGGAGCAATTAATAGAAGGAATAAATATCGTACAAAAGGCTGTTTCAAATAAAACAACAATGCCTATACTTGAAGGAATACTTATAGAAGCAAGAGAAGAACTCAAATTAACCGGAAATGATCTTGAGATAGGTATAGAATGTTTGGTAGAGGCAGATATAAAGAAAGAAGGATCAATAGTTTTAAATTCAAAGATGTTCGGTGATATAGTGCGAAGGCTGCCTGAATCGGAAATTTTGATTGAAATTAAAGAAAATAACACTGTTATAATTGAATGTGAAAACTCTCACTTTGAGCTAAAAGGAGTTCCATCAGATGGATATCCTGCAATACCGCAAATAGTAAAGGAAAACTTCTTCAAAGTAAGTCAAAAATTGATAAGAGAAATGATAAGGCAGACAATTTTTGCGGTAAGTGTTGATGAAAACAGACCTATTCTCACAGGGTCTCTTATAGAGTGTCAGTACAATGAAATGACTATAGTTTCAATAGACGGTTTTAGAATGGCATTAAGAAAAAGCTGTAATAAAAATGAATCTTCTAACTTCAGTGTAGTTGTACCGGGAAAAACTTTGAATGAAATTGTAAAAATACTCCAGCCGATTGATGAGGAAATAACAGTATATAACTCAAAAAATCAAATTCTTATGGATATAGGAAGATGTAAAATGGTATCAAGACTGTTAGAAGGTGAGTATTTAAACTATAAAAGCATAATACCGAAAGAACATGATACAATCATAAAAATAAAAACAAAAGATCTGCTTTCAAGTTTGGAAAGAGCATATCTTATTACTACAGAAGACAAGAAATATCCTGTAAAGATAAATATAGGAGATGAGAAGATAGTAATATCATCAAATACTGAAATAGGCGCAGTAAGAGAGGAAATAAGAGTTGAAGTTGATGGAAGTAAGCTTGATATTGGTTTTAATCCAAGATATCTTATAGAAGCATTAAGAGTAATAGAGGATGAGGTAATAAATGTATATTTTACTTCAAGTATAGGTCCTTGCACAATAAGACCTGTAGAAAGCGATAGTTACGAGTATATGATTTTACCAATAAGAATAAAGAATGATTAAGAGGAATCAAAAAATGGAAATAATAAAAATAGAAACTGAGTTTATAAAACTTGACCAATTGCTAAAATGGGCTGATATTGTATCTTCTGGAGCAGAAGCAAAGGAATTGATATTAGAGGGAAGAGTAAAAGTTAACGGTGAAACTGAAATAAGACGCGGTAAAAAAATAAAAGAAGGGGACATAGTTGAATTTGAAAAAAGGTTTGTTAAGATTGTTAAATAAGTGGAGGAAAAGTTGAAAATAGAAAGATTGGAACTGCAAAATTTTAGAAATTATAAAAAAGAGAGTATAGAATTTTCTAAAAATTTTAACATAATTTATGGAGAAAATGCTCAAGGTAAAACAAATATAATAGAGGCTGTTTTTTTGTGTGCATCTGGAAGATCACACCGTACATCAAAGGATGTTGAGCTTATAAAGTTTCATAATGAAGGTTACTGTGTTAAAGTAGATATTGAAAATAATGACGCGAAGAAAAAGATTGAGATAGAATACAAGATAGGAAAAAAGAAAGCTATAAGAATAAATGAAATAGCTGTAAAGAAAATAGGCGGACTGATGGGAAATTTACTTGCAGTTATTTTCTCTCCCGAGGATTTAATGGTAATTAAAGAAGGACCAACCCTAAGAAGAAGGTTTATTGATATAACAATATCACAAATAAAGCCTACATATTTTTATGATTTGCAGCAGTATAATAAAATACTTTTACAGAGAAATGCACTTCTGAAAGAAATTCCGAAAAACAGAAGTCTTATAGAAACACTGGATGTCTGGGATGAAAACATTGCTAAGGTTGCAGCAAGAATAATCAGAGTTAGATTTGAGTTTATAATGAGACTTGGTAGAATAGCCAAGGAAAAGCATTTTAAACTGACAAATGAAAAAGAAAATATGATTATTGAGTATAAAACTTCGCTAGATGTTATAGATAAGGATGAGTCAGAAATTGAAAAAGATTTGGCAAAATATTTAGAAAAAAACAGAAATATAGATTTAAAGAGATGTACAACGTCAATAGGACCACACAGGGATGATTATGAAATAGTAATTGACGGAATGAATATAAAGATGTTTGGTTCACAAGGGCAGCAAAGAACTTCAATACTTTCAATAAAGCTTTCGGAAATAGAAATAATAAAAGAGGAAACAGGAGAATATCCTGTGTTACTGCTTGATGATGTGATGTCTGAACTGGATCAAAAGAGACAAGAATATTTGATTGATAATATTGATGAAATACAGACATTTATTACATGCACTGAAGCAAATATATTAAATAATAAAAGTGAAAAAGAATTTAAGTATATAAAAGTGGAAGAAGGAAGGATAATATAAAATATATTAATCGCGAAAATGAATCTACATTAAAAAACTAATTTTTGTGATGTTGTATTAAGGAATAGGCAATATAATTAAATAATTTGCAGTTTATTTTAAATTGGGATAAAATAATAAGTAAATTTAAAATTAATTTCGTGAAAATATAATAAAAGTTTAGTTAATAAAATAACGATAGTATATTGAAAAATATAGCAGTTTATTTATAAGAAATAACAGGAGGAAGAATATGTTCCTACACATTGGTGGAGATTATGTAGTTCCAACAAAAAATATAATTGCAATACTAGATTTGGAAACAACTACCATATCTAAAGATACAAGAGAGTTTTTAGCAATAGCTGAGGAAGAAGGATTTATAGAGAGCATATCGCAAGATATACCTAAATCAGTTATAATAACTGAATTTGAAAAAAAGAGCAGAATTTATTTGTCTAATATTTCATCAATTACTCTTAAAAAAAGGGCAGGATATATTAAAGAGATATCTGAAATAAAAATATAAATAATTATATAAAAGAATTGAATTGAGTAAGAATTTTTCTCGTTTCAATATAGGAGGAAATATGTTGGAAGAATTAAAAATAAATGAAGGATATAATGAAAGTAATATACAAGTACTGGAAGGTCTTGAAGCAGTTAGAAAAAGGCCCGGAATGTATATAGGAAGTACATCGCAAAGAGGATTACACCATTTGGTGTATGAAATTGTTGATAACAGTATTGATGAAGCAATGGCAGGATATTGCGATGAGATTAACATAACAATAAATAAAGGCAATACAATAACAGTTATTGACAATGGAAGAGGAATACCAGTAGGGATACACCCAAAAATGGGTATACCTACTGTAGAAGTTGTTCATACTGTACTTCATGCGGGAGGAAAATTTGGAGGAGAAGGATATAGAGTTTCTGGAGGACTTCATGGCGTTGGTGCTTCTGTTGTTAATGCATTATCTGAGTATCTCGAAGTAGAAGTATCAAGGGATGGAAATGTATACAAACAAAGATATGAAAGAGGCAAGGTTATTTCAAATATTGAGATAATAGGAAATTGCGATAAATCAGGAACAAAAACAACATTTAGTCCAGATAGAGAAATATTTGAAGAAGTGGTATTTGACTTTGATATTTTGCTTAACAGATTTAGAGAACTTGCTTTTTTAAATAAGGGTTTAAATATAAGATTAAGAGATGACAGGAATGAAGAGCCTAAAGAAAAAAATCTACATTTTGAAGGTGGAATAAATTCATTTGTTATATATATGAACAGAAATAAGGAAACACTTCAAAAAGATCCTATATACTTCGATGGATATAAGGATGGTTCATATGTAGAGATAGCAATGCAATACAATGATACATATGTAGAAAACATATATAGCTTTGCAAATAATATAGCTACTTCTGAAGGAGGAACCCATTTAACGGGTTTTAAAGCTGCTATAACAAAAGTATTTAATGAGTATGCCAGAAAGTATAATTTTATAAAGGAAAATGATAAAAACTTATTGGGTGAGGACGTAAGAGAGGGACTGACTGCTGTTCTAAGTGTAAAATTAAAGGATCCTCAATTTGAAGGGCAAACAAAAACAAAACTGGGAAATAGTGAGATAAGAGGTTTAGTTGAAAATGCAATAAGTGATAAGCTTTCAAGTTTTCTTGAAGAGAATCCGGCAATTGCAAAAACAATACTGGATAAATGTTTAACCTCAGCAAGAGCAAGAGAAGCGGCAAGAAAGGCAAGAGATCTTACTAGAAGGAAAAGTGTTCTGGAATCTACAACTCTGCCTGGGAAATTAGCCGATTGTACAGAAAGAAGCACAGAAAGAAGTGAGATATATATTGTCGAGGGAGATTCTGCCGGAGGATCTGCAAAACAAGGAAGGGACAGAAGATTTCAGGCAATTCTTCCACTTTGGGGTAAAATGCTCAATGTTGAAAAGTCACGTGCGGATAAGGTTTATAGCAATGATAAACTATTGCCTGTAATAACTGCATTAGGGACTAGTATAGGTGAAGACTTTGATATAGAAAAGCTAAGATATAATAAGGTAATTATTATGGCAGATGCGGATGTAGATGGATCACATATAAGGACATTATTACTGACATTTTTCTTTAGATATATGAAGCCTTTAGTAGAAGACGGACATATTTATATAGCACAGCCGCCTCTATATAAGGTATCAAAGGGAAAAGAAGGTGAATATGCTTATGACGATAGGGAGCTAGAAAAAATAGTAGATCAAAAGCAATGGAGGAAAGAAGATTGTAGTATTCAAAGATATAAAGGTTTAGGTGAGATGAATCCTGAACAACTATGGGAAACAACTATGAATCCCGAAACCAGAACTATTCTAAAGGTTGAATTGGAAGATGCGATTGCAGCAGATGAAATATTTACAATTCTTATGGGTGAAAATGTAGAACCAAGAAAAGAATTTATTCAGACAAACGCAAAACTTGTTACAAACCTTGATATTTAAAATAAGACAGGGATAAAATCCTTGTCTTTATTAGGATTATTTTTTAAAAGGAAATCCGTAAAAAAGCGAGGGATCTGATGTCCCGAAGCTTTTTGTTTTTAATATCGCGAATATTGTATTGAAATGAAAGAGGAAAGATTGACTACCCTCGACCGGCTGAAAATTTACTTAAAATTTACCTGATATTAGTAATATACCTATTAAAATAAATGCTGCTCCAGAACAGTATTGAATACAGTAAGCAGGTATGTATTTATTTATAACTGAGCCGGCTAGAACTCCAATGAACGAAGATAGTACAAGTGCAAAAGCAGAGCCGAAAAAAACATACCATATTGAACAAGATTTTGATGCAAGAATCATTGTTGAAAGTTGTGTTTTATCACCTAATTCAGCAAGAAAAACTAATATAAAAGTAGTAAGAATAGAACGCCACATAAACATTCTCCTAATAAAAAATGAACTATATAATTATATTCAAGAGTATAATATATATTCGTTGTTTCACGTGAAACAAAAAATATTATATTATTTAAAAGAAATATATGTTATAATAAGCTGATGTTTTGAAAAAATAATGTTAAAGCGTTAATTGATGTTTGTAAAAATGAGTTTAATAGTAACTATATTTTTTTATATTCATATGTATCATTAAATGATTATAAATTGAAGAATTTAGTTTTTGTGATATGGGATTATGGAAATTATGTAGTATGTTTAACATTTTCAATATAACTATAAATACAGAATTAAATTTATGATTAATTGAGGAGTGAGATTAATGTCAAAAGTAATTGCAGTAGCTAATCAAAAGGGTGGGGTTGGGAAAACAACTACTGCAGTAAATTTGAGCTCTTGCCTTGCATATAAGGGAAAAAAAGTATTATTACTTGACATAGACCCCCAGGGTAATACAACAAGTGGGCTAGGGATTGATAAGAAGGGAATAAAAAAGTCTACTTACGATGTATTGATAAATGAAGTAAAAATAGAGGAAACATTAATGAGTACTCCCATTGAAAGTTTGAAACTTTGCCCATCAAATATAGAATTGGCTGGTGCAGAGGTAGAACTTGTATCTACTATTTCAAGGGAAAATAAGCTAAAATATGCTTTAGCTGAAATAAAAGATGAATATGATTTTATTATTATTGATTGTCCTCCTTCGTTAGGGTTATTAACATTGAACTCATTGACTGCTGCAAATACAATTTTAGTTCCTATTCAATGTGAGTATTATGCGTTAGAAGGATTAAGTCAACTTATGGAGACAGTCAAATTAGTACAAAAGCATTTAAATCCTTCCTTAGATGTTGAAGGAGTTGTTTTAACAATGTTTGATGCGAGAACAAATTTATCAATACAGGTTGTTGAAGAAGTAAAAAAACATTTCAGGAACAAAGTATATAGGACTATAATACCTAGAAATGTAAGATTAAGTGAAGCGCCAAGTTTTGGGCTTCCAATAATACTGTATGATCCAAAATCAAAGGGAGCTGAGTGTTACCTTGAACTTGCTGAGGAAGTTATAGAGTATTCTGAGGAGGATTGAAAATGAGCAAAAAAGGATTAGGAAAAGGATTGGGAGCTTTAATTTCATCAGCAGAGAATACGGAAACTGGTGTAAAAGAACTGAAGATAAATGAAATTGAACCAAATGGAAATCAGCCTAGAAAAAAATTTGATGATGAAAAATTAAAAAAATTATCAGAATCAATAAAACTACATGGAATAGTTCAGCCAATAATAGTAAAGAAGGATGGAGAGCAATATAAGATAGTAGCAGGAGAAAGAAGATGGCGTGCTGCAAGAATTGCAGGCCTTAATACTGTACCTGTTGTTATAAGGGAATTATCAAATAAAGAGGTTATGGAAATTGCATTAATAGAGAATATTCAAAGAGAAGATTTAAATCCCATTGAAGAAGCGGAAGCGTTTGAAAAATTATTAAATGAATTTAGTATGACACAGGAAGAACTTTCAAATTCAATAGGAAGAAGTAGATCTGCCATAGCTAATATAATAAGACTTCTTGGTTTGGATGAGGAAATAAAATTGTATTTGATAAACGGAGATATAACAAGTGGACATGCTAGAGCATTACTTGCAATTGAAGATAAGGATATTCAAAAGCAAATATGTAAAGAGATAATAGAAAAAAAGATAAATGTAAGAGAAACAGAGAATTTAGTTAAGAAGTATACAAAAAATAACACAAGAGAAAAGAAGAAAGTTGAAAATAGTGAAGAATTCTTAAAAATAGAAGAAACATTGCAAAATATTTTTGGAACAAAGGTAAAACTAATGAACAATAATAAAAAAGGAAAAATACTAATAGAGTATTATTCTAATGATGAATTAGACAGAATACTGGAACTTGTTAGTAAAATCGGAGAAAATTAGGACGCTATAGAATTCTTTTTGATGTAAGAAAATCAAGTAAGGAATATATGTATATTAAATCAATGATAATTAGCTTAAAACTAAGAATAGACCTGTTTAAAAGGATTGAAGAAAAAACTTTGTGATATAATATGTTATAGAAGAAATAATTAAATGATTTATATTGAGTGCGTTAAAGATTTAAAAGTGCACTATAATTTCCTTAAAGAAATATCACAAAGGTTTGTTTTTCAATATAAAATTAATTTTGTGATTAATTTAACTTAAAACTATAAAATGTTTCACGTGAAACATTTTTTTAAACACGCACAATAGAAAATAAGTTACATCACCGTAAAAATTATATATTCGTTTAGGAAAGAGGTAATCATGGATACTTTAAATATCATAATAAACTTTATAAAAAATTACTCAATATATTTTTTGATTATAAATTCATTTTTAGTGTTTTTTTTATTTATAATAAATATAAGAACACGATTTATGCTTAATAAACTTTCTGCTAAATATAAAAAATTTTTAAATGTTTCTGATAATATAAATTTAGAAGATTTAATATATAAAAGTATAAACTCAACAAACGAAGTAGTTTTAAGAAATAAAGAAATCGAAAACAAAATAAATTATCTTGAAAGGAATTTGCAAAGTTGCATACAAAAAATCGGAGTTATCAGATATAATGCATTTGAAAATGTGGGAAGCGAATTGAGCTTTGCAATTGCCTTATTAGACAGTAATGACAATGGTGTTGTTATAAATGGTCTGTATTCTAGAGAAAGCTATTGTACTTTTGCCAAAGGGATAGTTGGTGGCAAATCAAAGTATACTTTGTCACCTGAAGAACTACAAGCAATGGATGTTGCAAAGAAATCCAGCAGATAAATCAGGTAGAATGCGAATAGTATGATTAAATTGTACAATTGTTGTTCAGGAGATAAATTATGAGTAATAGGAAAAAAATTTTTATATATGCCGTGTTCTTTTTTACTAGTGCATTACTTGTTTTACTGGTAACAGGTTATAGCCAGCAAAAGTTTAACAACAGTATAAACGAGTATAAAGATCTTCTTAGTACAAGTGAACAAGAGAAGCATAACTACAATATGAACCTGAGTGAAGCCTCAGAGGAGAATAAAAAACTTACAGATAAAATGAGTTCTTTGGAAGAAGAACTATTAAAATCAGAGAGTATAATAAAATCCTTTAAAAATGAGATTACAACTGCAAAAGAAAAGAGTGATACTACAATATCATCTTATGAAAATTTAATAAAAGCAGATGAATTATATAGGAACAATAGTTTTAAAGAATGTGCAATTATTCTTCTAGATAATGTGGATATAAAAAGTTTAAGTGAATCTGCATTATCAAAATATAATTATTTGCGAGAGAACTCAATGTACAAAGGGGCTTTACAATTTTACAAAGATGGATATAAATATTACAAGGAAGAAAAATATGAAGATGCGATTAAAAATTTTGATAATTCATTAAAGCTTTCAGAAAAAGAGTATTTTTCTGATGACTGTTATTATTATATTTCTTACTCACATTATAGGCTAAAAAATTATGATTTAGCCAAAAAAACAATAAAAACTTTATTTAATTATTATCCTGAAAGTACTTTTATAAATGAAGCAAAATATCTTTCAGACATTATTGGAAGCGAGTGATTAAAATGAATTTTACATAACTATAAATAGTATGATAGAATCTATAATAAATTTGTAAATAAGGAGAAATGAATATGCTTGATATAAAACTTATTAGAAGTAATCCGGATATTTTAAAAAGGGCACTCGAAAAAAGGAAGGATGGGTTTGATGTTGAAACGCTCCTTGGAATTGATGAAAAAAGAAGACGAGTTCTTGTTGAATTAGAAAAACTTAAAAATAGGCAGAATGAAACCTCTAAAATTATATCGAACAATAAAAAGGATGGAAAAGATGTCTCATCCATCATGGAAGATATGAAGGTTCTTTCGGATGAAATAAAAGGTCTTGACTCTGAAGTAAGAAATATAGATGAAGAATTGAATAAAATTCTTTTAACCATACCGAATATTCCTAATGAATCTGTTCCAATGGGTGACAGTGATGAAGATAATGTTGAAATTAGAAGATGGGGAGAACCAAAAAAATTTGATTTTGAACCAAAGCCTCATTGGGAAATTGGCGAAAATCTTAATATCCTTGATTTTGCTACAGCAGGAAAAGTCACCGGTGCAAGATTTACTTTCTATAAGGGACTAGGGGCAAGGCTTGAAAGATCTCTTATGAATTTCATGCTTGATTTGCATGTGGATAAGCATGGATATAAAGAAGTATTTCCTCCATTTATGGTGCATAGAAATAGTATGATAGGAACAGGACAGCTTCCCAAATTTGAAGAGGATGCTTTTAAGGTTCAGGATACTGAGTATTTTCTTATACCTACAGCAGAAGTACCTGTTACAAATATGTATAGGGAGCAAATTCTAGATTTAGCTGACCTACCTATCAGACACGTTGCATACTCAGCATGTTTCAGAGCTGAAGCCGGTGCTGCCGGAAGAGATACACGAGGGCTTATCAGACAGCATCAATTCAATAAAGTTGAAGTTGTGAAATTTACTACCCCTGAAACATCTTATGACGAATTGGAAAGCTTGACAAGGGATGCTGAAGAAGTTCTACAGATACTTGGAATTCCTTACAGGGTTGTTAAAATATGCATGGGGGATTTGGGTTTTACAGCTGCGATGAAATATGATATTGAAGTGTGGATGCCAAGCTACAACAGATATGTTGAAATTTCATCATGCAGTAACTTCGAAGATTTTCAGGCAAGAAGAGCAGGTATCAAATTCAGGAGAGGATCAAAGGATAAACCTGAATTTGTTCATACCCTTAATGGTTCAGGTGTTGCTGTAGGAAGAACTACAGCATGTATTCTTGAAAACTATCAGCAGAAAGACGGAACAGTAATTATACCTGACGCCCTAAAAAATTATATGAATGGAATAAATGCTATAAAGTAATTTAAATTCGCCTCTAATTAAAAGGGAAGAAAGAATCATAATTATAAGGTTTTATATTGCTCTGATGTTAAGGTAAGGTGAAAATATAACTTCTACTACAATTTTCACACAGCGCTTATTTGAAGCCAAATAGCGACGTGAAAAAAGTAGAAGTAAATTTCACTTACCCTTAAATGGTCTTACTTTTTAACTAATAAAAAGTAATCAGCCACTAATTATTTGCATAAATTGACATTTGTATTATTCAAGAGGTTTACCTTATTTAATAATACAAATAAATGAATAATATATTCTGTAAGAATGACTTGCTTAATTTTTACAGAATGTATTCATTTTTATTAACTCAACCTTCCCAAAGTATTTATGGGTTCTTTACCACTAACGTAGCATTGCTCACCGCGGTCAAAAAGTAAACTTTTTGACCTTAACTTGTGAGTAACTAGAGCCTCAAAATACTATAAGTGGGAAAGTTGAGTTATTAGTATAAACTCATCAAAATACCATTATATAACTAATAAAAAGTGTTGACAAAAGCTACGATTCAATGTACAATATTACTCGTTGAATTAAAAAATCAAGGAGAGATGGTCGAGTTGGTTTAAGGCACCGGTCTTGAAAACCGGCGTAGGTGTG
>CAYPCH010000053.1:0-23800 GCA_964409165.1 uncultured Oscillospiraceae bacterium
TGAGTCAAAGGGGACGGTTCTTATCGACTCATTGAGTCGATAAGAAGAACGAAATCGCTAACGCGATGGCATTTTTATGGTATACTAAAGATAAATTATTATCGTATGGGCAAAAAGATTGAAATTCCATATTCGACACAAATTAAAAAACTCCTTCTTTTTTTAAAAAACTTTTTAGTAATTCCTAATATAGTTCCTAATATTCCGCAATTTCCTTCTTCTGGGCAATCAAAAATTTTGCGCGTGTTGCGAAAAGACTCAAAATTCAGTGTTTATCCACTGGTTGAGTCTTTTTTTCGCGCAAAACTTCCGATTGACCCTTTTATGAACCGTCCACTTTGACTCAGTTGGGAGAATTTACCGGGCAAGTCGAGAACCGTCCCCACTTGCTCTTGTGTTGACACTAAAACAATAGTTTTATATAATTTTATAAATGGAGTTAGTACTTATTCATTACCGTTGGCTCTGACCTATAATCTATAGCATAATTCATAGAGCAGGTTAACATTTGGTGAAAATTATCTGGAGAGGAAGAAAAGAGAATGCAAAAATTAGGACTTAATGAGTTAAGAGAAAGGTTTTTAAGCTTTTTTGAAGGTAAAGGTCATTTGAGATTGCCAAGCTTTCCGCTGGTTCCGCAAAATGACCCAAGTCTCCTTTTGATAAATTCGGGAATGGCTCCGTTAAAGCCTTATTTTACAGGCAAGGAAGAACCGCCTAGAAGACGGATTATAACATGTCAGAAATGCATACGTACTCCAGATATTGAGAATGTGGGCAAAACAGCAAGGCACGGAACTTTTTTTGAAATGCTGGGCAACTTCTCTTTTGGGGATTATTTTAAAAAAGAAGCAATTCCATGGGCATGGGAATTCTTCACCAAGGATCTTAAAATGCCTGTAGACAAGCTCTGGGTTTCCATATATGAAGATGATGATGAGGCTTTTGAAATCTGGAATAAGGATGTAGGGCTACCAGAAGACAGGATTGTAAGAATGGGTAAGGAGGATAATTTCTGGGAGCATGGAACAGGACCTTGTGGTCCCTGCTCGGAAATATATTTTGACAGAGGCGGGGAACATGGATGCGGCAAATCCGACTGTAAGGTAGGATGTGAATGCGACCGATTTATAGAGTTATGGAACCTTGTATTCACACAGTTTAATAAAGATGAGGAGGGCAATTATACAAGGCTTCCCAACCCCAATATTGATACAGGTATGGGTCTTGAAAGACTTGCATGTGTCATGCAGGGAGTAAATAACCTGTTTGAAGTGGATACAGTAAGAAATGTTTTAAGCCATATATGTAAGCTGGCAGGTGTGGAGTACGGCAATGCGGTAAAGACGGATGTTTCCATAAGGGTCGTAACAGACCATATAAGAAGTACTACCATGATGGTGTCGGATGGTGTTATACCCTCTAATGAGGGGAGAGGTTATGTACTGAGAAGGCTTTTGAGAAGAGCGGCCAGACATGGTAAACTTTTGGGTATTGATAAGTTATTTCTTCACGATGTTGCCATGGTGGTTATAAATGAGTCTAAAGAGGCTTATCCTAAACTTCTCGAAAGAGCCGAAGATATCAGTAGGGTCATAAGAATTGAGGAAGAAAAGTTTGAAGCGACAATTGACCAGGGGTTGGTTATATTGAATAAATTTATCAGTGAAACCAAGAATAGTGGCAAAGATATCATTACTGGCGATATAGCTTTTAAGCTTCATGAAACATATGGATTTCCCATTGATTTGACTAGGGAAATAGCCGAAGAAAACGGGCTTAAGGTTGATGAGGAAGGCTTTAGGGTTAGGATGAAGGAGCATCAGATAATGGCAAAGAATGATTATCTGAGCAAACACGGATCCGCATGGGGGGACGATATTTTTTCAAATTTGGACAAGGGCGTAAAGACAGAGTTTGCAGGATATGATATGCATGAGACGGATTCGGAGGTTTTATATATAATAAAAGAAAATGAAATTGTTGATACTGCAACAAGTGGAGACAATGTAACCGTTATTCTTGACAGAACGCCTTTTTATGCAGAGAGCGGCGGACAAGTAGGCGACCAGGGATATATTGAAGCCAAAAATGCAAAAGTAAAGGTTAACGACTGTAAAAAGACTGATGATGGGAAATACCTTCATATAGGCATTGTTGAAACAGGAAATATTGAAAAGGGTGCTAAAGTGAAAGCTGTTATTGACTTAAGAAGAAGAACCGCAATTGCCAGAAACCATACGACAACTCACCTTTTGCATAAAGCACTTAAGAGTGTGCTTGGAACTCATGTAAATCAAGCAGGTTCTTTGGTCGAACCCGACAGGTTGAGGTTTGATTTTACGCATTTTTCTTCTATATCTTATGATGAATTAAGAAGAATAGAAAATGAAGTAAATGATAAAATACTTGAAAGCATTCCGGTTGACATAAGAGAAATGAGTATGGATGAGGCAAAGAAGCAAGGAGCAACAGCGTTATTTGGAGAAAAATACGGCAACTGTGTAAGAGTCGTAAAAATAGGTGATTACAGTCTGGAGCTTTGCGGCGGAGCCCATCTTAATACGACATCCCAGGCTGGGTTTATAAAGATACTTGGGGAGAGCGGAATTGCTGCGGGGGTTAGAAGGATAGAAGCTCTGACAGGAGAGGCTGCACTCAAATATTTTGCTCAAAGAGAAGAACTGATAAATGAAGTTGCCCAAGTATTGAAAGCAAATCCCCAGGATAGTGTAAGAAAGATTGAAACGCTGGTTGCAGAAGTCAAGAGCGCTCAAAAGGAGATTGAGCAGTTAAGGGGCAAGCTTGTAAGCAGTTCACTGGACGATGTTCTGGCAAAGGCTATCGATATAAAAGGAATAAAAGTTATTACTGCGCGTTTTGATCAGCTTGATATGGAAGCTTTAAGAAACACCGGAGACACTATAAAAAGTAAAATTAACTCAGGGGTATTGGTTCTTGCTTCTGGTTATGAAGATAAGGTTAGTTTGATTGCGACAGCAACAAAAGATGTGGTTTCAAAAGGTATTCATTGTGGAAATATTATAAGAGAAGTTGCCAAAGTCGCTGGAGGAGGCGGAGGAGGACGTCCAGATATGGCTCAGGCGGGCGGTAAGGATGTTTCAAAGATAAACGATGCTCTGGAAGTTGTAGCAAAAGTCATAGAATTGCAGATTACGGAATAGAAGGAATATAACAAATATAACAAATAGAAGGAAGGAGCACACATAATGGATAATTGTATTTTTTGCAGGATTATTAACAGGGAGTTGCCATCTACTATTGTGTATGAGAACGATAAAGTGCTTGCATTCAAGGATATCAATCCTGTCGTAGCTTTTCACGTTCTTATTGTTCCGAAAAAGCACATAGCGAGTATAAAGGATATAAATGAGGATAATGGGAGTATTCTTACGGATGTTCATATTGCTGCAAACAGGATTGCTGAGGAGAACGGGATATCAGACAAAGGGTACAGGCTTATTAATAATTGCGGTGCCGGTGCAGGACAAACTGTCTTCCATCTTCATTACCACATGTTGAGCGGGGATGAGTTGGGAGAAAAACTTTTATAATTTTACAAGATATATTGAATGTGATAAAGATTTTACATCGCACTTCAGTTTCCTTAGGAATAGTATAAATAAATTTAAAAACAGTATTGAAATATTTTGCTAATTGTGATAATATTTCTTTGTGACAATCATATAAAAACTAAATATATTACATATAAGTTCATATTGCATTGTTAGAGTTTATTGGACTTGATTATTTAATGCTACATTAATTCAAAGACTTATATTACTACACTTTAAGACAGGCTTTTATATTTTTTTACTATACTATATAACTTTATTATCAGGGGGACGTAACAATGGACAAAAGTATAAACAAACTTTTACAGAACATTTTATTTAGTGTAATTGCTGTAGTTTTGATTTTTGGGTTACTGATGGGCGTTGCAAATGCTTAGAGTACTTTTGAGAAAACTCAATGGAATGGGATTGAAATAAAATTGTTGTAAAGGATTATGTATTGACTGACCGGGATATTAAACCCGGTCTTTTCTTATGTGTATTCAAGTGTAAGTAAAAATATAACTTCCACGAAGAAGTAGAAGTTATATTTTTACTTACACTTAATTCTATTTTAGAAGCACCTCTTTTTAGTAAGCATCTCTTCTTTTAAAGACCATAATGACAGTTTTAAGAATAATTTTGATGTCAAGCCAGATTGACCATTTATCTATATACTGGGTGTCAAGTTTTACCACTTCGTCAAAATCGGTAATGCTGCTTCTGCCACTAACCTGCCACATTCCTGTAATGCCCGGTTTTATGCTGATTCTACGTCTGTGATAAGATTCATACTTGCTCACTTCATCCAAAGTAGGAGGTCTTGTCCCTACAAGGCTCATATCGCCTTTTAACACATTAATGAACTGTGGAAGCTCGTCGATGCTTGTTTTTCTTATAAATTTGCCCACATTTGTAACTCTCGGATCGTTTTTGATTTTGAACATAAGCCCTCCATCAACCTGGTTCAAAGCAGAAAGTTTTTGTTTGCTTTCTTCAGCATCGGAAGACATGGAACGGAATTTATACAGTTTAAATACCCTGCCGTTTAAGCCGACTCTATTCTGAGAGAAAATTACAGGTCCCGGAGAATCAAGTTTTATTGCAATTGAAACAAATAGTGACAAAAGACTTGTGATTATTATCCCGACAATAGAACCTACTATGTCCATAGCCCTTTTTAGAAAGAGTTGCACAAGGTTTAAGGATACGGTGTGAAATGTTAATACAGGTAAAGTTCCTATACTGGTCAAATGTGTCTTTGAGAGCTTTAAATCATACAGGTTCAATATCATTCTTACTGTAATACCCATTTCTTCACAGAGCAGGATATACTGTTCTACTTGACCTACATAATCCTTAGGGAGTGCAAATATTACTTCATCTACAACATTTTGTTTTATAATACTTTCAAGATCGTTTATATAGCCTAAGTTATAACTCGCTTTAAAAGATTTTTTTGTATTGACGCGCACATATCCTAATATTTTCATATTGAGATTTGTTTTTTTGATATAGTGCCTGAACTTTCGTGCAACGCTAGGTGAACCAACAATAATTACACGGGTTGCTTCATCATTACTATTTAATTTGCTGATATAAAAAATATAAACCAGCCTCTCTATAATCAATAGAGACGAGGAAGATACATAAATTATAAACAAGGCTCTACTGAACATTGTTTCTTTTATAAAGAAAATCATTGAAGCTGAAAAAAGGCTGGAAATAAGGGTGGATAAAAGGCAGTTGCGTATTATCCTGTCAGCATAGCAAAAACTTGTCTTATCGTACATATCCAATGAATTCATGCAAAACAGCCATACTGGTATGTATATCACTAGAATCCACAGATATTCTTTTATATGGTGAAGGGATGTATAAAAGGATGCTATATAGTATGCTAAAAAATATGTACCTATCAGAAATAAAATATCCAGTAATAATTGTACAACATTTGTGTATGCTCTTTTGTTCAGTCTATACATTATGTTTAACCCACCTTAAAATAAAACTTATGCTTAGGAATATTTTAACACTGTTTAAGAGAAAAATAAAGTATAATGTCAGAGATAGAAAATCTTATCTATTATGAATACGATAAAGATTTTACACTACACTTCAATTTCCTTAGGAAAGTTTGAAATATAACTTCTACTATAATTTTCGCGATCAATCCATTTTGTTTCAGTATTAATTGTAAAATAAGGCTTTATATAAAGGCATTGGAAGATTTTACACTTACAAAAAGCAATGTACTCTTTTCTAAAATGGTTGTTTGCGTCTTGATTATATCAAAGCATTATTAAAATAAATGTTGACACGGATTCTACAATTAAGATATAATATAGTGTGTGCTATATTTAGCTTTGTTTCCAATAAAATCCACACTACAAATAAAGTTTAGTCTTAGCACAATTGCTGCCATCGGAGGGAGGGAAATACGTGTCTGAAGTTAGAGTTAAAGAGAATGAGTCTCTTGACAGTGCTCTCAAAAGGTTTAAGAGGCAATGCGCTAAAGCAGGCGTGTTGGCTGAAGTAAGAAAAAGGGAGCATTATGAGAAACCAAGTGTAAAGAGGAAGAAAAAATCTGAAGCTGCAAGAAAGAGAAAGTTCAAATAATGGAGGAGTATGCAATGTCCCTTAAGGAGAGACTGTTAGAAGACATGAAAGCGGCCATGAGGGATAAGGATGTTATCAGGAAGAATACTGTCCAGATGGCTAGGTCCGCGGTGCTTCAGGTTGAAAAGGATAATAAAATTGCCCTTGACGACGATGGTGTATTGGAGATAATTGCAAAGGAAGTTAAAAAGAGAAAAGATTCCCTGCCTGAGTACGAAAAATCGGGTAGGCAAGATCTGATAAAGAATTTGAAAGCAGAGATTGATGCACTTTTGCAGTATTTGCCCGAACAGCTGACTGAAGAGGAACTTGAGGTTATTGTCAGGGAAGCTCTTAAAGAGACAGGAGCAAGTTCGCAGAAGGATATAGGCAAGATAATGCAGGCGGTTCTACCGAAGGTAAAAGGTAGAGCTGATGGCAAAATGGTTAATCAAATTGTTAAAAAAATATTTGGATAAAGCTCGATAATAATCGAGCTTTTTTTATAGAAAAACCCGGGCGAAGGATTAAAAAGATGAAGGAATAAAAATCAGTAATTTAAAGTAACGGATTGAAAGGGGATTGTGAAATGAAAAAGGTTTTTTTAACCTTTTTTATATGCATTATTACGGTTGTATCTTTTATTGCTTATACTAAATTTGGTAATGGGGATGTAATAAATACGAATACCGTGTCCACTAAAGGTATCAGTGAAGAAAATGGTTCAAGGCAAGAGGACGGTATTATAAGTACACCTTCTTCGCTTGTTGCTCTCAAAAGTGAAACGGTCAGCCCTGATAAATCCAGCAATCTCATGAATACTCCAATGCAAGGTTCTCATGCGGAAGAAATATTTTTACATACGGATAAAATAGGAGATTCGGATATCCAAGATGATGGCAATAATGCTCAAGTAGTTGAGATACAAGGACTTATTGAACTTATCAAGCTGGATGATTCATTTGTTCTGGACATAAAGTATGCGACGGAGGATAATTTTACAAGTAAAATAATTTATACAAAAGCAAAATGTTTTATTCATAAGAATACTGCCCAAAAGCTTATATCAGCAAATAATGAGTTTAAGCAGATGGGTTATAGGATAAAGATATTTGATGCATACAGGCCCTTTGATGCACAGCAGGTTTTGTGGGATGCTGCACAGGACAAGTCTTTTGTTGCAGATCCCAAAAAGGGTTCAATTCATAACAGAGGGGCTGCGGTTGATGTTACTTTTGTTGATATGGAAGGTAACGAGGCAGACATGCCTTCGGGATATGATGATTTTAGCGAAAGGGCAAAGATCAACTACAACGGCTGTTCCCAGATTCAAAGGGAAAACAGGGAGCTTTTAGGAGAAATAATGATAAAGCATGGATTCAAAAGAATCAGCAATGAATGGTGGCATTTTGAGGACACAGATGCAAAAAACTATCCTATTCTTAACTTATCTTTTGAAGAGTTTCTTGATTGAAGTTTGAATATTGGGTTCATTTTATTTATAATATACCTTATATATATATCTAGTTGTGCCCAAAACTCAATTCCTTTAATTGAAAATGTAGAATCATTTTCGTGATTAATATAATTTGATATTACAAAAATGCGCAATGAAAATAGCATGAACAGGTGATTTGATGGAATACGGAAACCGTTGGATTATTAACGATATACAGGAAGAAGAAGTAGAAAAAGTAGCAAAAGAAGCAGGGATTTCAAGACTCCTGGCAAAGGTTTTTTTAAGCAGGGGTATTCGTGATGCAGACTATATACGTAAGTTTTTGAATGCTTCTTTAGAGGAGCTTTACGACCCTTTTATGCTTAAGGACATGGATAGAGCTGTAGGGAGGATATTAAAAGCAATATCAGACCACGAAAGGATTCTTATATATGGTGACTATGATGTGGATGGAGTAACGAGCACTTCTGTTCTTTATGATTTTTTATCAGGGAATAAGGCCGACATAAGCTATTTTATACCCAATAGAATGCAAGAAGGATACGGACTTACGGTGGGTGCAATTGACAGGATTCTTAAAAAAAATGTTGGTTTGATAATAACTGTTGATTGTGGAATTACAGCCTTTGAAGAGGTGGAATATATTAATGGCAATAATGTTGATATTATAATCACTGACCACCATGAGTGCAAGGAATGTATACCCGATGCTTATGCTGTTATAAACCCTCTAAGACCTGATTGCAGCTATCCTTTTAAGGAGCTTGCAGGGGTGGGTGTAGTGTTTAAGCTGGTGGAAGCTCTTTCGATCAGGATGGGGACAAAGGGGGCAAGTATGCGTTATCTTGACCTGGTTGCATTAGGTACGGTTGCAGATGTTGTTCCTCTTCTTGATGAAAACAGGGTTATAGTCAAGCACGGGCTATTGATGATTGAATCTACTTCAAATATAGGATTAAAATCGCTTATAAAGCTTTCAGGAGCTATCGACAGGAAGATAACGACGTCCATTGTGGGTTTTGTACTTGCTCCGAGAATTAATGCAGCTGGCAGAGTAGGAGATGCGCAGAGGGCTGTAAGGCTTTTGACTACAGATGACGAGAAGGAAGCTTTGATGCTTTCATCTGAACTTGATGAACAGAATAAGTATCGCAAGGATACAGAGCTTTCAATATGGCAGGAAGTAGAAAACACTATAAACTCCAAGGTTGATTTTGAGAAGGAGAAGATTGTAGTTGTTTCAGGAGAAGGATGGCATAATGGAGTAGTAGGAATAGTTGCTGCTAGAGTTACAGAAAAGTATAACAGGCCATGTATTCTGATTTCTATTGAAGACGGCATTGGAAAGGGCTCGGGAAGAAGCATTGAAGGGTTTAACCTTTTTAAGGCGCTTCAAAGCTGTGAGAGTATTCTCTTAAAGTATGGAGGACATGAACTTGCGGCAGGTCTTACATTAAATTCGGAAAATATAGATTTGCTCAGAAAGATGATTAACGAATATGCCGATAAATTTATAAAACCTTCAGATCTGATACCCAGAGTAAAGATTGATGCAGTTATAAGCAAAGAATATCTTACTATGGAGAATGTCAGGGAATTGGAACTTTTAGCTCCTTTCGGTGCGAAAAACTCTGAACCGGTATTTGTGCTACATAACTTGAAAATATCTGATATCAGGGCTGTTGGACAGGATAAGCATATAAAAATAAAGTTTTTTAACAGTAATTTTTGTGTTGATGGGATTGGTTTTAACAAGGGAAATCTTGCGGATATATATTTTGAATCGGATGTTTTGGATGTCGCATGTTCTGTTGAAATAAATTCATGGAATAATACTGAATCGGTACAGCTTATAATAAAGGATCTTAAATTCTGTAAAGATTCACTTATGGAAAATTATTTTTTTTACAGTCTGGATAAGTGTATTGATTTTATAAGAGAATACAACGATAATAGTATTAATAGTTATTTTGAGAAGATAGATGTTATTAAGAATAATAAGAGTGTAGATGATGTTTTAGCTGATTGCTTGGATAAAGGAGGTCAATACGCAATTCTTGCAGGCTCAATTCAAAGTCTTAGAAACCTCGTTGACAGTCTTGACAGCAATTTTAGAATTCCTCCTGAAAGTTACAGAGTTTTTTTCGGTGAGTTCATACCGGAAGATACCTGTTCATTATATATAATAGCAAATCCCGATCCTGAGAAATGCGATTTTTCAGGATTTGACAAGATTATAATTTACGGGAACTGGATTTGTGTCAATTATTTACATGATGCAATATGCGGAATTGATTTAAACAGGCTTTGTATATATAATGGAATAAGTTTTGACTTTAATGAGAATGAAATTGTTCTATCAAGACAGGATATGGTTGCTACCTACCAATATATAAAGTCAAACTACAGTGAAAATTTTGTTTTAGAGGATTTGTTTGTTTTTGCAAGGAATGTGGCAAAAAGCTATAGAATACCGATGAATTATTTTAAGATAAAAAAGGTGTTTCAGGTTTTTGAAGAATTAAATCTTTTGGAAAAGTCACCTTATGGTAAATATGGGATGTATGTAAGAATAAATGACAACAAGGAAAAGACAAGTTTGGATAATTCAATGTTGTTTCGGAGCATTAAAAGATTGACGGCTGTAGGGAAGTAAAAATATTTTAATATATTAAAAGGGGAGAGGCTCATGGATTTAAAGTCTAAGCTAAGAGAAGTAATCAATTTTCCTAAGGAAGGAATAAACTTTATAGACATTACAACTGTACTTCAAGATGGGCAGGTCTTCAAAGAATGCATTGACAAAATGAAAGAAAAAATCAAGGTTTTTGGGGATTTTGACTTGATTGTGGGTCCTGAGTCAAGAGGTTTTATTTTTGGAACGCCTCTTGCCTACAGTTTGGAAAAAGGTTTTGTTCCTATTAGAAAGAAGGGAAAATTGCCGTATGAAACTATTTGTGTTGAGTACGAACTGGAGTATGGAACTGACAAACTTGAAATGCATGTCGATGCGATATCAAAAGGACAGAAGGTTGTTATTGTTGATGATCTTTTAGCAACAGGCGGTACAACAGAGTCGAATATCAAGCTTGTTGAACAATTGGGCGGAGAAGTTGTAGGAATATTATATTTTATAGAATTAACATTTTTAAACGGAAGAGACAAAATGAAAGGATTTAATGTTGAGTCATTAGTAAAGTATTAGAAACAAGGTATCGGTATCCTGGGGGGGATATTCAATGAGTGATGGCTACAATCGCCTTCTAAAAAAAATTGGTAAATATAATCAAAACTGTGACGTAAAGTTGCTGGAAAAGGCCTATGTGCTTTCAAAAAAGGCACATAACGGGCAGCAAAGAGTTTCTGGCGATCCTTTTATTGTGCACCCTATGGAGGTTGCCAATATACTGGCAGAGCTTGAATTGGATTGTACTGCTATAATTGCAGGAATGCTGCACGATACCATTGAGGATACCACATATACCTATGAACAGTTGAAAGAGAATTTTGGAGAAGAGATTGCAAGCCTTGTAGACGGAGTAACCAAACTGGGTAAAATACCTTATACGACAAAAGAGGAACAACAGGCAGAAAATTTCAGGAAGATGTTTCTTGCAATGTCCAAGGACATCAGAGTTATACTTATTAAGCTTGCAGATAGGCTTCATAATATGCGGACGCTCAAATATATGACACCTGAAAAACAGGTTGAAAAGGCAAAGGAGACGCTGGAAATATATGCTCCCCTTGCGCATAGACTTGGTATACTGAAAATAAAATGGGAGCTTGAGGATCTTTGTCTTAGATATATAGACCCTAAAGGATATTATGAACTTGTCAACAGGATTGCAAAAAAGAGAAGGGAAAGGGAAGGCTATATTTCCCGCATATTGCAAAGCCTTAAGGAAAAAACCCTTGAACTTGGTATAGAAGCTCACCTTGACGGAAGACCCAAACATTTTTACAGTATCTATAGAAAAATGATAAGGCAGAATAAGGATATTGACCAGATTTATGATCTTATTGCTTTCAGGGTAATAGTCAATACGGTTAAGGATTGCTATGCAGTACTTGGGCTTGTGCATGAGTTTTTCAAGCCAATGCCCGGAAGATTCAAGGATTATATCGCAATGCCGAAGCCTAATATGTACCAGTCGTTGCACACCACGGTTATAGGACCTGAGGGCGTACCCTTTGAAATACAGATAAGAACATGGGATATGCATAGGGTTGCCGAGGTAGGCATTGCTGCTCACTGGAAGTATAAAGAAGGCAGATCTTCGGATGATGATGCAGATAGCAAGCTGGCATGGTTGAGGCAACTTATGGAATGGCAGAAGGAAATGCGCGATGCGGACGAATTTATGGAAACCTTAAAGATAGATCTTTTTACCGATGAGGTTTTTGTATTTACTCCAAAAGGAGATGTTATGAATTTGCCTGCTGGCTCTAACCCTATTGACTTTGCCTATGCTATTCATAGTGCAATAGGAAATAAAATGTCAGGAGCAAAAGTAAATAGTAGAATTGTACCTATAGATTATGAATTGAAGAACGGCGATATAGTTGAGATATTAACATCGAAGGGCGTTCAGGGACCGAGCCGGGATTGGCTTAAAATTGCAAAGAGTTCCCAGGCGAGAAACAAAATAAATCAGTGGTTCAAGAAGGAGAAAAGAGAGGAGAATATTTCAAGGGGCAAGGAAATGGTTGAGAAAGAACTTAAAAAGCAGGTTCTTTCATCCAATCAATTATTTAAGCCCGAATGGATTGAAATTATATTGAAGAAATATACCTTCAATACTTTAGATGACCTTTATGCAGCAATAGGTTACGGCGGATTAACTGCAAAAAAAGTGATTTCAAGACTTAAGGAAGAATACCGCAAGACCATAAAAACCGAAGAACTTGCAGAGCAAATGGTTGAGACCGTAAACAAGAAAGCTCGACAAAGAAGGAGAACGATTCCGGAAAATGGTATTGTAGTAAAAGGTATAGACAATTGTCTTGTAAGGATATCAAGGTGTTGTAATCCGGTTCCGGGGGATGATATTATAGGATATATCACTCGTGGCAGAGGAGTTTCCGTTCATAGGAAAGATTGCTCGAATGTTACAGACAATATAGACGGAGACAACAGACTCATTGATGTGACATGGTATACAGCGAACAATGTTGCATACAAGGCAGATATTACTGTTATGGCACATGACAGGACAGCGCTTTTGATGGAAATAGCGAATGTAATCGGAGAGTCAAAGATACCATTAAAGGCGATAAATGCCAGAACGACAAGGGATCAGACAGCGGTTATGAACCTTACACTTGAGATAACAAATACCGACCAGCTTGAGAAGATTATCAGGAAAGTAAAAAAGGTTGAAGGAGTATTTGAGGTTACAAGAAACAAACAATAAATTTTTAAAGTGTAATAGTGTAATACTGAAGTGTGATAAAGGTTCTTTTCGTGTTTCAATTTCTGAAAATTGACATTGCGAAAATAAAATCCTATGAAAATCAAAGTCTTTAGTGTATAATTATTTTCGCGATTAATATTATAAGAGGTGTTAAGTAATGAGAGCGGTAGTACAAAGGGTAACTTCTTCAAAGGTTACTGTAGAAGGAAATACAATAGGGGAGATAAAGAAAGGTCTGACGGTTCTTATAGGCATAGGAGAAGATGATACCGAGAGAGATTTGGAATATCTGGTAGATAAAATTATAAATTTGAGGATATTTGAAGACAGGGAAGAGAAAATGAATCTTTCCCTGAAGGATGTAAACGGAGAACTTCTGGTTGTATCACAGTTTACCCTGTACGGTGATTGCCGCAAAGGCAAACGCCCGAGTTTTGATAAAGCTGCCAAGCCTGATGTGGCAGAAGAGTTGTATGGGAGATTTGTCAATGCTTGCAGGGAATTAGGCATAAAGGTTCAAACAGGCAAGTTCCAAGCTATGATGATTGTTGAGATACATAACGACGGACCGGTAACTATACTTTTAGACAGCAAAAAGGAATTTTAAGAATTGGAGGACAATATGAAATTTGAATGTTTGCCGACAGGATTAATTGGTTCAAACTGCTATATAATTTGGGAAAACGGTGAGGGTATAGTTATAGACCCAGCCTGTGACACTTCAGAGATAATGGATGTTGCTGATAAAAATGGTATAAAGATAAAATACATTGTTCTTACTCACGGACATATGGATCATATTTACTCTGTCGATGAATTAAGATCAAAAACCGATGCTAAAGTACTGATACATGAAAATGATGCCGAAAAGCTTGAAGATTTTGTTGCAAACGGTGCAATTGTGGTACTTGGAGAAGCAATGAAGCTGAAGCCTGCTGATGAGGTTTTAAAGGATGGAGACAAATTTTATGCCGGAGGGATGGAATTTGAAGTAATACATACACCTGGACATACCTCGGGGAGCATTTGCATAAAAGTAGAAAACAGCTTGTTTTCAGGTGATACGTTGTTTGCTATGGGAAGAGGCAGAACGGATCTGATAGACGGTAATGAAATGGATATTATAAATTCAATAAAAAATAAACTATTAACGCTTGATGACAGTGTTGAGGTTTATCCGGGGCATAACAGAAAAACTACCATCGGAGCTGAGAGAAAATATTTCTGAATGATAAAACGGGACTGAAAGCATAACGGTTCATACCATGGTAGTACCGCGGGAATCAATAGCCTCTTGTCCCTGACACATGTCAGACGAGGGGTCTTTTAGTATATATAATAATAATAGTTTTGTAAAATACCATAAAATTAGGAAACGGATATTGGAGGGGAATATGTTAACTAAAGCGCCTAAGGGAACAAAGGATATTTTATCGTCGGAAGTATATAAATGGCAGTTTATTGAGAAGAAAATTGCAGAGCTTTGCAGGAATTTCGGGTATAAGGAGATACGACTTCCTGTTTTCGAACACACTGAATTATTCCAGAGGGGAGTCGGGGATACTACAGACATAGTTCAAAAGGAAATGTATACGTTTCTGGACAAGGGTGAAAGGAGTATAACGTTAAGACCCGAAGGCACTGCGGGAGTTGTAAGGAGCTATATTGAAAATGGAATGGCATCATTGCCCCAGCCCATTAAGCTTTATTACAATATAACCGCATACAGGTATGAGAATGTGCAGAAAGGTCGTTACAGGGAATTCCACCAGTTTGGTGTTGAAGCTTTTGGAGCGAAGAGTTCTACTATTGATGCTGAAATAATCAGCATGCTGGATATGTTTTTCAATAATCTTGGTATAAATCAGATTGAGCTGAACATAAACAGTATAGGCTGTCCAATTTGCAGAGGAGAATATAATGAGCGGCTGACTGAGTATCTCAAACCTAGTTTGGACAATCTATGCGGTACATGCAAGAGCAGGTATGAAAGAAATCCTTTGAGGATTCTTGACTGCAAAGAGGATAATTGTAAAAGGATCACAAAAGGAGCACCAGCTCTTATTGATAATCTTTGTGATGAGTGTAGCGAGCATTTTGAGGGATTAAAAGAGGCACTTGACAATCTTGGCATAAAGTACAATATTGACAAAAACATTGTAAGGGGTCTTGATTATTATACAAAAACAGTCTTTGAGTTTGTATCTCAAAATATAGGAGCTCAAGGGACAGTTTGCGGAGGCGGAAGGTATGACGGTCTTATAGAAGCTTGCGGAGGTTCTTCTACTCCGGGAATAGGTTTTGCTATAGGTATTGAAAGGCTTCTTTTGGTTATGGAAAGCCAAGGGATAGATATACCTGAGCCTCACAGTATGGATATATTTATTGCTTCAATCGGCAAAAAGGCAGGGTTTCGTGCTCAAAAGCTTGTATACGACCTTAGAAAAGAAGGCTTAAGTGCTGAAAGCGACCTCATGGAAAGAAGCGTAAAAGCACAGATGAAATATGCAGACAAGATTGGGGCAAAGTATACAATTGTACTTGGCGATGATGAAATAGAGTCAAACAAAGTTTTCCTAAAGAACATGCAGACAGGTGAACAGAAGGAAATAAGTCTGGATACTCTTATAGACAGGATGAAAATGTAAAAATACAATTTATGTAATTGGAGGCTAGTTAAAATGAGTGAATCGATTTATGGGCTAAAAAGAACACATATGTGTTCAGAGCTAACCAGTGCTGATGTAGGCAAGAGGGTTACGGTTATGGGCTGGTCAAATAAAAGAAGAGATCTGGGCGGATTAATATTTATTGACCTGCGTGATAGAAGCGGAATTCTTCAGATAGTTTTCAATAACGAGACTGACAGCGAGACTTTTAAAAACGCTGTAAATATAAGAAACGAGTATGTACTTGCTGTAAGTGGTGATATAGTAAACAGAAGCCCTGAAAATATAACTGACAGAATGCCTACAGGCGAGATTGAGCTGTTGGTAAGGGAACTCAGGATTTTGAGCAAGGCTGAAACTCCTCCTTTATATATTGAGGAGGAGTCGGATGTAAATGAAGCGGTAAGATTGAAATACAGGTATATAGATTTAAGAAGACCTGATATGCAGAGGAATCTGATACTAAGGCATAAGGTTACAAAGATTGCAAGGGATTATTATGATGAAAACGGATTTTTGGAGATTGAAACACCCATACTGACCAAAAGTACACCGGAAGGTGCAAGGGATTATCTGGTGCCAAGCAGGGTTCATCCGGGCAAGTTTTATGCCCTTCCGCAGTCCCCTCAGCTTTTCAAACAACTTTTGATGGTATCGGGCTTTGATAGGTATATTCAGATTGCAAAGTGCTTCAGGGATGAAGACTTAAGAGCCGACAGGCAGCCGGAGTTTACCCAGATAGATCTTGAGATGTCCTTTGTGAATGTTGAGGATGTTCTTGAGATAAATGAAGGGTTTATAAAAAGGGCGTTTAAGGAGGCTCTTGATATAGAGCTTGAAACGCCGTTTTTAAGAATGTCTTACCAGGAGGCCATGGACAGATTTGGTTCCGACAAGCCGGACACCAGATTTGCTCTTGAGCTTGTTAATATGTCCGATCTTGTAGAAAACTGCAGCTTTAAAGTATTTGCCGATGCAGTTAAAAACGGAGGCAGTGTAAGGGCAATAAACGCTAAGGAATGCGGAAGGAAGTTTAGCAGAAGGGAAATAGATGCCCTTGTGGAACATGTGAAAACATATAGGGCAAAAGGTATGGCCTGGATTGTGGTGGAGGAAAATGAGCTCAAATCTTCTATAACAAAGTTCTTTAGTGAAGATGAGATTAAGGTGATTCTAGAACGGGTTAAGGCAGAACCGGGAGACCTCATATGCTTTATTGCCGACAAAAATGAAGTGGTATATGACTCGTTGGGGGCATTAAGGCTTGAGCTTGCAAGAAAGCTTGACCTTATAAAGAATGATGAATTCAAGTTCCTTTGGGTCACAGAGTTCCCGCTTCTGGAATATGACGAAGAGGAAAAACGTTATGTAGCCAAGCACCATCCGTTTACATCACCTATGGATGAGGATCTGGAGTATCTTGATACTGATCCTGATAGAGTCAGGGCAAAAGCTTATGATATTATACTTAACGGTACAGAACTAGGAGGCGGAAGCATAAGAATACACAGTCAGGAGCTTCAGTCGAAGATGTTCAAGCTTTTAGGTTTTTCTGAGAAGGATGCATGGGAAAGATTCGGATTTCTTCTTGAGGCGTTCAAATATGGCACACCTCCCCATGGAGGCATGGCGTTTGGTCTTGACAGGCTTATCATGCTGATGGCAGGCAGAAACAGCATAAGGGATGTTATTGCATTCCCAAAGGTGCAGAACGCATCATGCCCTATGTCCAATGCACCCGATGTTGTCGAACCAAAGCAGATAAAAGAACTCCACCTTTAGAAGCAAGGGGACGGTTCTGTTGCTTCCTTCATTTTCTCTTGGTGCGAAATGAAAAGGTAAAATCGAGTGCCCACGATGGGTACTCAATTTTATTATTATATGATAAAATTGTATAAAAAAAGAAAGAGTGATACAAGTGCCGAGAAATGCAAGGAAAAAAAGCGAAAGCGGAATATATCATATTATTTTAAGAGGCTCAAACAGACAAGAAATATTTCATGATGATAAAGATAGAATAAAATTTCTTGAAACAATAAACAAGTACAGGGTAAAATCAAAGCTGGAAGTGTATGGATGGTGTCTGATGGGAAACCATGTACATTTACTGATTGAAGAAGGAGAAGAAGAAATATCTGTTACAATGAAACGGATAGGTGTGAGCTACGTATGGTATTACAATTTTAAATACAAAACTACAGGACATTTATTTCAAGATAGATATAGAAGTGAAGACGTAGATAACGATAAGTATTTATTAACAGTAGTGAGATACATACACCAGAATCCTATTAAAGCAGGCATGGTTAGAAGCTGTATAGACTGGAAGTGGAGTAGTTGTGCGGGATATTATGGAGGCAACTGTTATCCGCCGGGGTTGTTAAATAACAACCTTGTATTGGGCATGATTTCTGAAGATAAAGCTACAGCATTCAAGAGGTTTAGGGTGTTTAACGAAATGGGCAATGATGATAAATGTCTTGAGGATAATGTAATATCAAGGTTAACTGATGAGGAAGCAAAAGAAAAAATACAGAAATTGAAACTGGAGTATGATATAACGGAGGTGAAGGCACTTCCTAAAAACAAGAGAGATGACGTGATAAAAAGGATAAAGTCAATAGAGGGATTGACACAAAGGCAGGCAGCTAGAATACTTGGTGTTTCTCCTAACATTATTTTCAAAACATAGAAGGAAGCAAAAGAACCGTCCCCTTGCTTCCTAGAAGGGAAAAGTGTATGCTTCAAATAAAAAATCTATCAAAGAGTTATAATAAGGGAAGTATAAGAGCTGTAGATAATTTAAACCTACATGTGAAATCGGGTGAAATATTCGGATTTTTAGGTCCAAATGGGGCAGGAAAGACAACAACAATAAAGATGATTATTGGTTTGCTACAGCCGGAGAGCGGAAACATAATGGTAAATGGTTTTGATAATCAGAAGCAGCCGCTCGATGCAAAAAAAAGAATCGGTTATGTGCCGGACAACCCTGATATCTACGAAAAGCTTACAGGTATGGAATATCTCAATTTTATGGCGGATGTCTACAGGGTAGCTTTAGATGAGCGCAAAGAAAGGATCGGGTATTTTCTTGATGTTTTCAGATTGGCGGATGCAGCGTATGATGTAATAAAGAGTTATTCTCATGGTATGAAGCAAAAACTGGTGCTTACCGGAGCTCTTATACATAATCCTGATCTCTGGGTGCTGGACGAGCCTATGGTAGGATTGGATCCCAAATCTGCACATCTTCTGAAAGATCTTATGAGAAAACATTGTGAAAAGGGAAATGCTGTTTTCTTTTCAACACATGTCCTTGAAGTGGCTGAAAAACTTTGCGACAGGATAGGAATAATTCAAAACGGTAGGCTAATTGCAATAGGAACTCTCGATGAGTTGAAGCGGAAGGATAATTCCAATACCCTCGAAAATATATTCTTGGAGTTGACTGAACAATGAAAATGTTATTGACCCTTGTTAAAGTAAGTCTCAATGTTAATCTGGGAATTTCACTTCTAAAATACCGTTTTACAAAAGAAAAAAAGAAACTGTGGGAACCTATTTTATTTATTATTGCAGCGTTGTTTGGTATTGGAAGCCTTGTTTTGATATTTTCAATTTTTATGGTAGGTTCGTTTTATATATTTTCAAAGAATGGACAAAGTCCGGAAACCATAATTGCTATATCATTTTTGGGAGCCCAGTTTTTTCTGCTGTTTTTTGGCATTTTTCATATACTGTCCGCATTTTACTTTTCAAAAGACATGGACATTCTGATGCCGTTGCCTTTAAAACCGTATCAGGTTCTTGGAAGCAAATTCATAACAATTATGGTAAATGAATATCTTATTACCATTCCTATGGTTACACCGGCTATTGTTATCTATGGAGTGGGAATGCAGGAAGATATATTTTACTGGTTCAAAGGAATTATAAGTATTCTGCTTCTTCCAGTGATTCCTCTTATTATTTCTTCTCTTTTTGTAATAGTGCTTATGAGGTTTATAAATATAAAAAAGAGCAAGGATATAATGGTTGTGGTTATGAGTTTTATAGGTCTTGGTGCAGGTCTTGGAATAAACTTTTTTCTTCAGAAGACGATGAGAAATGAACAGACTGATTTCAGCAGTATTGCAGAGGTTCAGAGGTGGTTGATAGAATCAATAGGCACTAGATTTCCCCCTAGTATCTGGGCTACTTTTGGTTTATCAAGGGAAGGTTTTGAAGGATGGGGATATTTCATAGTTTTTGTATTTACATCTATATTGTTATTTGCAGTTCTTCTTTGGATAGGAAACCAAGTATTTTATAAAGGAATGATGAGAGGAGAAGATATATCGCGGAAAAGAAAAACACTTTCTTCTCATGTAGCGCGTCAGAAGAATATGAAGGTTATGACCCCTCTGGCAGCTTTGTTCTGGAGGGAATGGAAGCTTCTCCTGAGAACTCCGGTGTTTATGCTAAATGGCTTGGCAGGTGTTATTATGATGCCAATAATGGCTCTTATGAGCATATTTGTGCAGGAGGAGAGCTCAATATCTCAGGTATTGGAAATATCCAGAGATCCTAAATATTCGGTATATGTATCTCTTATAGGGCTTTTTCTTATGATCATTACATCAAGCATGAACATTGTATCCTCTACGGCATTATCAAGGGAAGGACACTCATTCTGGATATCAAAGATGATACCGATTACACCCAAGCAGCAGATTATGTCGAAGTTTTTGCATGGAATGGCTATTTCAGTTATGGGTATACTACTAATTGGAGCGCTTATGGTAGGACTTTTGAAATACCCGGTATTGAAGCTTCCAGTCTTGTTCATTGTTGCAACTGCGGGAACTATGGTTATTACTTTGCTAGATCTTTTAATTGACGTTATTCATCCTAAGCTTGATTGGACCAGCCCCCACGAGGCTGTGAAAACCAATCTGAATGGTTTATTTGGCATGGTGGTTTCTGTGGTTTTTATGGTATTCTTGGGCTTTTTCACTATTGTACTGTTTTTGTTTAATCTTCCTACATGGATAATTTATTTTTCATTGTTTATATTTAACTGCGTAATGATTGTGCTGGGGGGCTTATTGCTTTTCAATTTATGCGAAAAAAGATATAGGGATATAGAAATATAGAAAAATGAAAAATAGAAATATAGAAAAATTAAAAAATAGAAAAATGAAAGATGGTAAGGAACGGGGGAACCATATTGAACAAGGGTATAAACAGCAAATTGATGCAAATATATGAACTGATGTACCAAAAGAATGGGACAATGAACTGGTGGCCTGCACAAACAAGGTTTGAGGTCATTATAGGAGCTATGCTCACCCAGTTTGTGTCATGGAAGAATGTAACCTGTGCAATAGGTAATCTGAAAAGTCAAAATCTTATGAGCATTGAGGGTATATGCGGGGTGGATTCGGAAAAGCTTGAAGAATTGATACGATCCACCAGGTTTTATAAACAGAAGGCCAAAAAGCTCAAGGAGTTTTGTGCTTATTTAGTGGACAATTACAAAGGTGACCTGGAGCTTTTTTTTGATAAGGATATGTATGAACTTAGGAAGGAGTTGCTTTCTCTGTATGGTATAGGGGAAGAAACCTGTGACAGTATAATTCTTTACGCAGCTGAAAAACCTTTATTTGTAGTGGATTCATACACAAGAAGGGTATATACAAGGCTTGGTTTTTTTAAAGAAGACATTTCATACAGGGAGATGCAGAAATTTTTTATGGAAAACCTTGAACATAATGTGCAACTGTTTAATGAATATCATGCCCAGATTGATACAATTGGAAGCCGAAGTTGCTTTAACCGCAAGCCTAATTGCGGTGGGTGTCCGTTGAACAGTATATGCAAATTTTCAAATAAAGAGGTAATGGAAAATGGCTAAACAACAGTGGAAACCGTCAACCATACTGAATCCTGTACCAGTAGTTATGGTAACCTGTGTAGATAAAGAAGGTAAACCCAATATTGTTACCGTAGCGTGGGCAGGGACAATTAATTCAAAGCCTCCGATGGTTTCAATATCTTTGAAAAAAGAACGGTATTCCTACGGATTAATAAAAGAAAAAGGACAGTTTGTAATTAATCTTACGACGGAAAGACTTGTATTTGCTGCTGATTTTTGTGGAGTAAAATCTGGAAGGGATATTGATAAAGCTGAAGCAATGAAATTGAGTTTTGAAGAAGCATCTAAGATTGATGTCCCATTAATAGCAGAAAGCCCGGTTAATATTGAGTGTGTTGTAAGGGATGTGATTGAACTGGGATCTCATGACCTGTTCATTGCAGAGATAGAAGCAATAAATGTAGACGAGAAACTCATAGATAAAGGTGGAAAACTTCATATGGATAAAGCAGGGCTTGTTTGTTATTCGCATGGAGAATACTGGTCTCTGGAGAAATCTATGGGTTATTTTGGGTACTCGGTTACTAAAAAGAAGGTATTAGAGAGAAATAAAAATAATAAAAGAATAAAAAGAACAATACAATGAAAGAATTCTATATTGCAAATCGCTTCAATTCCAGAGGAATTGAAGCGATTTGAATAACAAAACTTCTAAAATTTCTTATCCGAATAAAATTCACTGATTATGGTAATTTCCACAATGTTTTCTACGCTTTTTGCCAGACGGAATCCACATAGATTTTCTATAGGCTCAATGCTCTTATATAAATAACCGAAGTCCGATATTTCAGGTATATTTGTATTATAATCGAAAACACCTAATTCATTTGCATTAGAAGAACCAACAGGTGCTAGGTCGTTGGATTTTGCTTTGCCAGTGTAAGGCTCGTTTTTTGTTTTTCTTAATATATACTTTAACTCATTTTCGTTAGGCAATCGATAGCCGTTGTTGCCCTCAAATAATGTAGTTGTTCCGTAGCTGCTATCTCTGAAGGAATACCAGCTATCAAGCCCTTCAAAGTTGCTTTTTTTATTGCAAAAGTTGTACAGGGTAATACTGTCCTTGATTTCTGATGTGCCAAAACGTTCCTTAGTTTCAAATACAGCAGGATATTTATCGGATTTTATATCAATTCCAAACTTTTTATTGTAGTCAGCAATGTTTATTTTATAATCATTCTCCATAACTTCATTCCACTCTTTTATAGTAATAAGGTTTTTGCTGATGTAGAAAGGGTTGATACTTATTTCTTCACCAGTGTCATCAATAAACGTTCCACCTTCAATCATAATTATTTCGGAATTATCAAGAGTTTGGGGGAAGTATATATCTTTAAGTTCTGATTCAATTTCTTCAGGGCTCATAAGTTTTGTATAAAGGCCATCTTCAAGCTCTATATCTTCAACTGTTTTAATGTTTCCTACGGGCTCGACAGATGTTTTTATTTTAATTTTTGTGCCGTTAAGTTCAAAGGAATTAAAAATATTTTCCATAAACCCATCCGGTACTGTTTGTGGGTTTTCGGCATCGGTCATATAGGATACAAAAGAAAGAATATATAAATTATTACCGTCATGTATAAAAATCCTATATTGATCCCCGATAAACTCCAATGATTCAGTATATATGCCCTCCATATTTTTTGCACATACAAACTGATATTTATCCTTTATGGTATAAAACAGTTCGGACGGGTCAAAATATGAGGAATATATATATTGGGACAATAGTTCTTCTTTTGTCCTTTTTGCGTTTTTGTATATTTCTACGGAAAATTCACTGCCTGGATTATCCGCAGTGCTTGTAAATATTGCACCATTAGGCGAAAGGCTCAGTGTGTAGTTGTTCTCAGTAAAGTCTTTATCAAAATCGAATTCGAAGTCCAAAACATTTCCTTCCTTATCGAAAGTATAATCCCCAAGGGTGTTGTAAGTAGTTCCTGTCATGCCTTCCGGTATATCTAAAAATAGATTGTAAAGCTGGTTATAATAGCTTGAAGATGGAATTTCTAAAAGGCTTTCTTCTTTATCATTGTTATTATCAGGAACACTATTACTATTATCACTACTATTATCACTACTGTTATCACTACTGTTATCACTACTGTTATCACTACTGTTATCACTACTGTTATCACTACTACTATCGTTGCTACTATCAC
>CAYPCH010000054.1:0-23616 GCA_964409165.1 uncultured Oscillospiraceae bacterium
TCCCGCAACCAATATTAAAGTCACTTGCCCATGAGGGTGAGTGACTTTTTTTGGGTATTAGCCAATAAACCCCTATATATTTTGCAATAATCATTTTACATTGGTTTTAGATATTGCACCATATAAAGTTATGCTTTGTACCACGTCATGAACTCAAAATTAACATTGACATGATAATAAATTCTTAATATAATCTTAATATAATGATATTAACATAGCGTTATTAACAATCCTAATAATTGATTGTTAATAACGCTATCTGATTAGACCTCTTGGAATGAAATAAAAGAGGCAAAATTGAGTACCCTTGGTGGGGGCGAAAATTTATTAGAGCCATTTCCTGAAAGGAAATCCGGCAAAAAGAGAGGGGACTTGATGTCCCGAAGCTTTTTATTTGAATATAGGGCAGGTGATAACTTGAAAGAGATATTGAGGAATAGACAAGGTTTAACAGAGGAAGAGTTTATGGAAAAATACGACGTAAGTATGTATGAAAGACCCTCTGTTACCGTGGATATGTTGATTTTTACTGTTGTAAACGAAGAGGAGAAAAATTATCGAAAGTTGCCAGAAAAAGCGCTAAAGATTCTCATGGTAAAAAGAGGAGACCACCCCTTTATGGGACAATGGGCACTACCTGGAGGCTTTGTATCTATCAAGGAAAGCGTAGAAGATGCAGCACTTCGAGAACTTAAAACCGAAACGAATGTTGAAAATGTTTATATGGAGCAATTATATACTTGGGGAGATGTTGGCAGAGATCCTAGAACAAGAGTAATCAGTTGCTCATATATGGCTCTTGCAGATAGCACTAAACTAAATATTGTTGCAGGAGATGATGCAGATGATGCTAAATGGTTTAATATAAGATATAACATAACGCAGGAAAAAAAAACAACTACAGAAAAAGGATACACCACCGAAAAACTATATTCAATTAATCTCTTGAACGGAGCTGAAGTCTTATCTGCAACTGTAAGGGAAGTTAAAACAGTTGAGGGAAAGGTGGTTAAGACATCAAGAGATGTATTGGAATCAAATGGAGTTGCTTTTGACCATGCTAAAATGATTGGATATGGAATTGAGAGACTTAAGAATAAGATTGAGTACACAGATATAGCGTTTAGCCTGATGCCAGAACTATTTGCGTTATCGGAGTTACAACAAGTCTACGAGGTTATACTTGGCAAAGAACTTCTCGCTGCTGCGTTTAGAAGAAAGATTGCAAATATGGTTGTTGAAACAAGCCAATTTACGAAGGATGCTGGACATAGACCTTCAAAACTATATAGGTTTAACAATAGTTGGAGAACTCTATAGTAAAGGTATTTGAAAAGACTCTACTTTATTAATGAGCTTTTTGGGCTGAAATAATATGGCTTGCCATGGTTGCAAAAATACGCAACTCTAATTGTTTTTCAAATTTTCAAATATAATTTAAAAAATAATAATTGAGGTATTTATATGGGAGAAATAAAGTACATAGAAACCAGCTGTGAAATTGCAATGAATAAGCTTAAAAGGCGAATGCCATATAGCTGGGATTTAAATATTTACAGGGGATGTGAACATGGTTGCAAGTATTGTTATGCAATGTATTCCCATGATTATCTTGGCTCTCAAGATTATTTTGGCACAATCTTTGTAAAAACAAATATAGTAGAGCAGCTTGAGAAACAGCTTAGTAATCCAAATTGGAAACGTGAAGTGGTAAATATCGGTGGTGTTACTGATAGCTACCAGACAGCAGAGGAACATTACAAATTGATGCCGGACATTTTAAAGTTGCTTATCAAATACAGAACCCCTGCCATTATTTCAACCAAATCAGATTTGATACTTAGAGACTATGATTTGATTGATGAACTGTCCAATACAACCTATATCAATGTTGCGGCAACCATTACAACTATGGATGAAAGTGTAAGGAAGCTTATTGAGCCTGGTGGAGTTGAATCAGCTAAACGTTTTAATATGCTCAAAACATTCAGAAAGACAAATGCCTCTGTAGGGTTGCATGTAATGCCGATAATCCCTTACCTGACAGATAGCTTTGAGAATTTTGATATGCTTTTTAGTATGGCAAAAGACAGCGGTGTTCATTATGTATTGCCTGGAACATTGTACTTGAGAGGTAAAACAAGAACTGTATTTTTTGATTTTATAAAAAAGGAACTTCCTTATCTATATAATGATTTAGTAGCACTTTTTAAGACTGGTGGAGCAGACAAGGAATACAAAAATTCTTTGTATAAGATAGTAAATGAACTGCGGGAGAAAAATAATCTTTCAAGCAGCTATACAAAACCGATGAAAGAAAAGCTGAGATAATGACAGTATTTAATTTGAGTAACTTAACTTTCCCACAGTATTTATGGGCTCTTTGCCACTAACGTAGCATTGCTCACCGCGGTCAAAAAGTAAACTTTTTGCCCTTAACTTGTGAGCAACCAGAGCCTCAAATACTATAAGTGGGAAAGTTGAATTGAATAAGTAATAAAACTAAAAATTTGAATTTGGCAATAACAATATTTTATGTTATATTTTACTTGAAGTGTATAAAAAAATAGTATAAACTATACCTCAGACCCTACAAATTTTGTTATATAAATCGAAATAATGATTGTATTATTTACAATTGTTTTTTTAATTTTATTTTTGGGAGGTATATTGTATGAAAAGAAGCAGGAAATTGGCTCTAACTTCTGTTTTGGTTTTAGTTCTAAACATTATTTGTTTTTCGTTGGTAGATGCATCTACATACGGTGACGTGAATAACGATGGAGGAATTAATTCGACAGATTATGCACTACTGAATAGGTATATCCTAGGTACAAGCAATATCAATGATGTTAACGCCGCTGATTTAAATGGTGACGGGGGTGCAAATTCCACTGACTATGCAATTTTAAGAAGATTTTTGCTGGGATTGATAGATAAGTTCCCTGTAGAAGAAATTAATCCGCCAAAAGCAACTGATAAGCCAAATGAAGAAAAAAAGACATCTGAAGAAAAATTAAAAGGGGATATAATTTTTTCAGTGCCAAGCTCTACTTTTACGAATCAGGTTTCAGTTTCGTTAAACTCTAAAGTATCCAATGCCGAGATCCGTTATACTACAGATGGTAGCGCTCCTAATGGCAATTCCAGAGTTTATAATGGGCCTTTAACGTTTACAGCTACCACACAACTTAGGGCTCAGGCATTTGTCAATGGAGTTGCAAGCGGTGATATGGGGACTGCAATTTATGTTGCTAGTTCAATTGATACCAAACATGATATTCCAGTATTGATTCTGGATGCATATGGTAAGGGAAAGCCGGAACGTGATTACAGGGATGTTGCTTTTATGTTGATGGAGCCGAATAATAGTCAAGCTTCTCTATTACAAACTCCTACAGTTGCTACACGTGCAGGATTCCATATACGTGGGCAGTCTTCAGCCAATTTTGAAAAGACACCATATAGAATTGAATTATGGGATAATGAAGGAGAAGATGCAAAATACCCTCTGCTTGGCATGGCTAAAGATGGTGATTGGGCCATTCTGTCGCCTTTCCCTGATAAGTCTTTGATACGTAACGCTTTAGCATATGAGTTGGGTAAAAAGGTAGGACTGGACTCACCCGATTATAGATTTGTAGAAGTATATATCAACTTTGACAATCAGCCGGTTTCTGCTACTGACTATCAAGGTGTGTATTTACTTACAGAGGTACTGCAAGTAGATAAAGACCGTATTAACCTGGCAAAACTCAAGGAAGACGATTTAACAGAACCGAATATTAGCGGGGGATATTTAATGCAGTTCAATATGATGGTTGCTGAAGAACCGCTTATTAGGGGTAATGGCTGGAGCGACCTTGAAGTTAAAGAACCGGATGATCTGAGACCTGAACAGATGGCTTGGATAACTAGTTACATTCAGAAGGTTCACAATTCGATTCACAGTGCTAATCCTTCTGATCCGCAAACAGGTTATCCCGCATATATAGATGTTGATTCATTCATAAATTTCGTAATTATAAACGAGATGGCACGTCAAGGTGACTCATACTTGAGAAGTACTTATATCAACAAAGATCGAGGTGAGAAGCTTAAGGCTGGTCCTTTATGGGATTTTGACCTGGCGTTTGATTGTTTTACCGGTGGGATGATGGGAATGCCCGCAATGCAAATTAACAATGTAGAAGGTTGGCAATTCCAACCTTTGATGGGCGGATTCGGGATGGGAAGTACTTGTGACTGGTACAATACTCTTATGCAGGATCCGAGTTTCCAGAGCAAGGTAAGCGCCCGTTGGCAGGAACTGCGCAGGGGACCTTACTCAGACGCACAGTTGACTGCCCTTATATCACAGCTGTCTTCACCATTAAGCAATGCTGCAAGCCGCAACTTCCAGAAGTGGAACATACTGAACACTTCCATGGTAGGAGGAATTGGCACTCAGACAACACAAACATGGGAACAGCAGATACAGATTCTGCAAAATTATATGGTTAAGAGAGCTGCGTGGCTGGACAATTCCGGCTGGAAACCAACGACAAACACTACTCCTACCTGGCCCGGCGGAGGCGGTTGGCCTGCCTTTTAATTAAGCCTCTTGGAGTGAAATGAAAGAGGCAGAATTTCATACCTCGAAGGGTACAAAATTTTGTTAGTTTTTTGATTTACATAAGACATTAGAAGCAATTTTGAATGTACTAGCAGATTTAATGCAGAAATTTAGGGAAGGTGAAAATGTAACTTCCCTAAATACCTGCATTTTTTCTGCTTTCTATTTCATTCAAAACTTATTTGAGATATAATAAATGTAAAGCGTGCAGTAAAACTATTGAAATGGATTCTATAACGGACTTTTTTAATGTTTTTTCTTAAGAACATACCTACTTACTTACTTACTAAATTCTGCATTTAATGCATGTGAAAGACTTTACGATGCAAATACCACAAGACACAACAAAAAGAAAAGATTGTATTCAATATAATAACTGCGTGTTTTTGTTGAAGTCGCAGTGTTATTATTGATAGAAAACATAAATATTTAAGTAGGAGGGAAAAATATGAAAAAAGTTTTTCGTATCACAAGTGTTGTAACATTAGTAATGCTTATATTGGTCATAGCAATACCGATGAATCTTTATGCAGCATCTAATGTTAGCCTCAAGTGGGATACCACGCATCAAACAATTGATGGATTTGGTGTTTCAGAAGCTTTTCATCAATCGAACAACATTGCGCTTATGGGAGAAACCAAGAAACAGGAGATCTATGATTTGTTGTTTTCAACAACCAAGGGGGCGGGCTTTTCCGTATTCCGTTCAATTCTTGGCGATGGCGGAACATGGGGGAATGCTCAAGATGGACCGAATAAGACAATGCAGCCATCGGAAAATGTATGGGATTGGACGGAATCAAACGATGATCAGATACCTATGATAAAAGAAATCCAATCACAATACGGAATTGATAGAATTCTTTATACTGTATGGAGTCCACCTGCCTGGATGAAAACAAACGGTTCTGTTGTAGGGGGATCTCTCAAAACAGATAAATATCAAGCGTATGCTACATATTTGGCTGAACATATAAAAAACTACAAATCAAAGTTTGGAATCGAAATCACTCATATAGGAATTGCAAATGAGCCTAATCTGGAAACTTCCTATTCTTCATGTCTATGGTCATCCGCATCATTTAAAACTTTTATGAAGGAGTATCTGGTACCGACTTTTGACCGTGAAGATATAACAGCAAAAGTTGTTATGAGTGAAAATATGTCATGTAACGAATCCTTTGCAGTGGACAGCTTGAACGATCCTGTCGCAGTTAAAAGAACCGATATAGTTGGAACTCATAACTATGGATCTTCGTATATACCATTTCCGACCACAAAAGCAAAGGGAAAAGGGATTTGGCAGACTGAGGTATCAGACCTGAATGGCAATGATCTTACAATTAGAGATGGATTGAAATGGGCAAAAGAAGTTCATGATTTTATGACTATAACACAAGGAAATTCTTGGAGTTATTGGTGGGGTGCTTGTTTTAAGACATGGAATGGTGAAGCTTTGATACAAATGGATATGAATTCAAAAACTTACAAAGTAGGCAAAAGACTTTATACCATTGGGCAATATTCAAGGTTTGTAAGACCGGGATGGCAGAGATTTTCTGCTACATCGAGTCCAGCATCCAATGTTTATGTAACTGCATACAAAGACCCGGATACAGGTGAATTTGCAATAGTTGCAGTAAATAACGGACAAAACAGCCAATCTCTTTCATTTACCATGGATGGATTTTCTGCTTCTTCAGTAACACCATATACAACATCAGAAAGTAAAAACTTGGATAAGGGTTCGGATATATCAGTTAGTGGAACAGATTTTTCCTTCAGCTTGGCTGCAAACTCGGTAACTACATTTGTAGGAACCAATGCTGAAGCATTACCAGCAATAAAGTATGGTGATGTGAATGGAGATGGTGAAGCAAATTCGACAGACTATGCCTTAGTTAAAAGATATATACTTGGCACTGTTACAGATTTCGGCTACAAAAATGGCGAAAAAGCTGCTGATGTAAATGCGGACGGAGAAATAAATTCTACAGACTATGCATTTATAAAAAAATATATACTAGGTACAATAACCAAGTTCCCTGCAGAACAGTAAAAGAAAGAGCAAGTGGGGACGGTTCTTGACTTGCCTGGCAAAAGTTGCCAGGCAAGTCAAGAACCGTCCCCACTTGCTTATGCTGTGTTTGTTGCAGATTGTTGGGGTAAGTGTGCGCTTATACATATGAAATGTGATGGAGAAGTGCTTGGAGATAGCATAAGCATTGAACCGGAGGAGAGTGCAAACGGATATTATAAAAATAACTGGTTAAGGATTGAGCTTTTAAAGGGTGCCCATATGTTTACAATAACAACATATCTGTATGATGAATATGGAAAGCTTGTTGATTCATCATGCACCATGAATACAATCCAACGTAAAAAAAGACATATTTATAACTTTTGTTTTGCTATCGACAAAAAGTCTGAAAGGTATATCCTTAAAACAGCTATAGTCTATGACGGTGTTGAAAGGGAGTTTGTGTATAGGTTTAATGCTCCTTACCAGTAATACCGAAAAGCAAAAAAAGTCGGTAGCAGAATAATTCATGTAATTGTCAACTACTACTGATATGATAAAAACGGCAGATGGATTGTTGATGAACCTTATTGTTTCAAGAGACATTACAAGAAACATTAAAAGAAGAGAGTTTCTAATCGGAACTCTCTTCTTCGTTTTCCTTTTCCTTCAGATCATTAATGTTATAAGTTATACACTTTGTGGATTTCCTTGTACGTGTTGTTTTGGCTTGCTTTGTCGTTTTGCTGCTTTTAGGTGAAGCACTTTTCTTTGCGGCGGTGGAAGCTACCTTATAACTACAGTTTTTGTTGGTACAGGCATCATTTATCATTAATGATCCGCAAGTACAAAATTGTGCCAAATAAATCACTCCTTTATACAAGTATATCACAAAAACCAGTATCTTAGTTATTTTTTTGACAATATTCATATAAAGTTTTTGTAACACACTTCCAATTCCGTAAATTCAATCGTAAAAATTAGAATTTTTCACATATAATTATTTCCTGATGCTATAATTGTTAAATGATAGCTTTTCAAAAAATAAGATTTGTTATATAATGAGCCTACAAAGTAAAAAGTGCTGGGTTTGGTTATTTTTTAGTTGAATTAATAAATACATTTGTTTTTATATAATTTTCTCTCGCGATTTTTCCGATATATATAATTGCGGGGTAGATTATCTTAATAATTTCTCTTATAGAATGGGAGTTCAATATTAATGTTTAAAAAGAAAATTCTAATTATAGACGATACCGAATTTATGACAAAACTAATTTCAGATATCCTGAAGAACGCTGGTTATGATGTCGTTTCAGCATCTGATGGTAAGCAGGGTATTCAGAAGGTAAGGGAGGAAAAACCTGATCTTGTGATACTTGATGTTATTATGCCCGGAATGGACGGTTATGAGGTGTGTAAAACGTTAAGAGATGATGAAAGTAATAACCTTATGCCTATCATAATGCTTACGGCTCATGATAATGAAGATGATAAATTGACAGGTCTTGAACTTGGGGCGGACGATTATATTATAAAGCCTTTTAACAGCAGGGAGCTTGTGAGCAGAGTCAGAAATACATTAAAACGTATTGACAGGAACAGATGGGCAAACCCGCTTACCGGACTACGGGGAAATATTGAGATTCAGACCGAAATAAACCAGAGAATTGCCAAAGGGCAGCTTTTCTCAGTTATTTACGCTGATTTGGATAATTTTAAGGCATATAATGATGTCTATGGGTTTGCAAGCGGAGACAGGGCGATAAAGCTTACAGCAGATATAATTCTCGACAGTGTCCATCAAGCAGGAAATCAGGGTGACTTTGTGGGTCATGTAGGTGGTGACGATTTTGTAATTATATCAACACCTGAAAAATCTGAAGATATATGTAAACTTATTATAAAGGATTTTGACGAAAAGATAAAAGTAATATATTGTAACGAGGATTTGGACAGAGGATATATTGTTACAAGCAACAGGCAGGGACAGGTCATGAAGTTTCCTCTTATATCCATATCTTTGGCAATTGTTACAAATGAAGTCAGAGAACTTATCAGCCACATTCAAATAGCTGAAATTGCAGCCGAGTTGAAGAAAAAAGCAAAATCGGTGCCAGGTAGTGCTTATGTCAAAGACAGAAGAAAGTATTAGCAGCATTATGTTGTTCTAATTCTGTGGGTTCTTTGGTTACCATTTCTTCCTGATTACTCGAAAGTATTTACAAGTAATACAAACATTCATAAAAATTCATAAAGGTTCATAAAAGTTCATAAAAGTTTATAAAAACTTACAACACTTATAACGCTCATAAGCTTTCACAAGTATTCATAGGCACTTTTGGGCATTTTTAACTATCGTTTGATACAAAAACAATTCTGATTTGTGACTTTTGGAATTTTCACAGCATTGCAGTATTTTCACAGCATCACAGTATCAATTATCCGATTCCTAAGGGGGTAAATTAATTATGAAGCTAAGAAAGTATTCATCAGTGCTATTGGTTATTCTAATACTCTTAAGTATTATGCTGTCAGGATGTAGTGGAAAGGTAGAAGCAAGTTTTCAGCAGATAACTGTAAACCTTGGGGATGAACCGGCAACACTTGACCCACAACAGGTTTTTGATGTTACTCCTATGAGGGTGGTAAATGCTATATTTGAAGGCTTGTGCCGGATAGATGAAAAAGGAACACCTATAGCGGGAGCAGCTGAATCATGGGATATAAGTGATGATAAGCTTACATACATTTTTCATATCAGAGAAGACGCAAAATGGTGGGATGGAACAGATGTTACAGCTGAGGATTTCAAACAGGCATGGTTGAGGGCACTTGACCCTGAGCCTGCGGATTATGCGCCTGCATATATGGGAAACATGCTTTTTTGCATAAATGGTGCCAAAATGTATGCAACCGGAGAAGGTAAAAGAGAGGATGTTGGAGTTTTTGCAAGGGATGCAAAAACTCTGGAAATAACTCTTGAAAGTCATACACCCTACTTTCTGAAACTTGTATGCGGCAGTGTTTTTATGCCTGTTAATACGAATTTTTATGAAAAACAGCCTGTACAGAACAATATGACATTGTACGGCACTGGTACTGAAAACATTATGGGCAACGGACCTTTCAAGTTAAAAGACTGGAATCATGGTGAATATATAGTTCTGGAGAAGAATCCTATGTATTGGAACTCAAAAGGGGTTAAGCTTGACCAGGTTACGTTTAAGATGATTAGTAACAGCTCTTCTGCATTTACCTCATTTTTGGCAGGTGAAATTGACGTTGCCGATATAACGGAGCCTTCACAGAAAATGCAGATAAATAAGAAGAATAGCAGGCTGGAAAGCTATGATCTTGGAGCAACACAGTATATTTCCATAAACAATGAAGATGAGATATTAAAAAATAAGAACATAAGAAAAGCTTTAGCCTATGCCATTGATCGTGAAACACTGACGCAGAAAGTTTTAAACGATGGCTCGGAAAAAGCTTTAGGATTTGTTAATCCTGTTGTGAGGTGGATAAGTAGTTCCTTTAGGGAAGAGGCAGGCGATTTGTTTATAGATAATGACATTGGCAATGCGAAAAAACTTTTATCCGAAGGGTTAAGGGAACTGAATTTATCGAAGCTTCCTGAAATGTCAATTCTTATTGATGATAAGGAAACATCGAAAAGGGATGCGCAGGCACTTCAGGATATGTGGAGGAAAAGCATAGGGCTTGAAGTTGAAATTGTGGTTTTACCCTTTGATGCAATGATTGAGAAGATGTTTATGAAGGATTATCAGATGGGGATGCTTATGTGGATGGCAGATTTTAATGACCCTACTGCATTTTTAGACATCTTTGAATCGGATAATTTTTTTAACGTAGCATTTTATAATAATCCTGATTACGATAGCCTTATGATTAAGGCAAAAAATGAGAGGGATGATTTTAAAAGGTTGAGCATGATGATTGAAGCGGAAAAAACAGTAATTGACGATATGGTTGTCTGTCCTGTGTATTTTCTGAGACAGAATTATGTTGTAAACTCTGGTGTCAGAGATTTTGTAAGAGGCAGTAGCCCTATGCAGGATATGGATTTTTACTGGACTCATATAGAATAAAGACAGGGGAAGGTCAAATTGAAAAAACATATTTTATATGCTGCAAGGAAGATTGTTCTTTTTATCATAACAATGTGGGTGGTTGCAACTTTGACTTTTGTGCTGATGCACTGTCTTCCCGGAGAGCCTTTTATATCTGGAAAGGTCATACCTCCCCAGATTCTCGACAATCTTAATGCAAAATACGGTCTGGATAAGCCTTTGGCAGAGCAGTATATAATATATATGGGCAACCTTGCAAAGGGAGATCTGGGAGTATCCATGATTTACAACAACAAAAGCGTTGCCTCAATTGTAAAAAGGGCATTTCCCGTGTCGTTGGAATTGGGGATTAGAGCGGGAATAACGGCTGTATTTGTTGGATTGATACTTGGTATGTTTGCCGCTTATTACAAATACAAAACTATCGACCGTCTGATACTTGTTTTATCGCTGATAGGGGTGTCCATACCCGGATTTGTACTTGGTACTGTGTTTCAATATTTTATCTGCTACAGGCTTTCCGATTTTCTTAAGAATCTTACTGGGAGCGATTTGAATATGTTTCCGGTGACAGGATGGGAAAGTTTTAGATATACTGTTGTTCCGTCTCTGGCTCTTGCCCTTGGAGCTATGGGAATGATAATAAGAATGATGAGGGCAAGTATGATTGATGTGCTTGGACGCAACTATATTACTGCTGCTAGGGCAAGAGGACTGAGTGAGAGAGAAATTTTGTTCAAGCATTCGTTGAAAAACGCTGTTTTACCGGTTTTGTCGGTTTTAGGTCCGCTTATAACTTCTATAATAATGGGCTCATTTGTAATTGAGAATATTTTTTCTGTGCCGGGACTCGGGCAATATTTTGTTTCAAGTGTTAAGGCCAAGGACTATACAATGGTTCTTGGTCTTTCTGTGTTTACAGCGTTTATTGTTGTTTTGGTTAACACATTTACCGATATTCTTTATAGCTTTATTGATCCAAGAATACGCATTAGGGAATAATGAGGTTTTATCATGAAAATAAAAAAAACCGGGTATCCAAGTCTGTGCGTTTTCATCCGGACTTTGCTTCACAAAATGGTGAGTAGCGATAAGACAGTAGCGATATCGGCTGTGTTTCTCTCACTGATTGTACTGCTTTGTGTTATAGTTCCTATCCTATCACCTTATGATCATTATAGTCATAATCTTGATGGGACATTTTTGCCTCCTTTGAGTGAAGGACATATATTTGGAACCGACGAATTTGGAAGAGACTTGTTTGTACGAGTATGGGAGGGCGCAAGGATATCCCTTTTTATTGGTTTTTTTGCAGCAGTTATACAAACTATAATAGGTGTTTTGTATGGCGGCATTTCCGGCATTTTAGGAGGAATTGCCGATGAGTTGATGATGAGATTTGTTGATGTTGTTTATTCAATTCCTAATCTCATTGTTGTCATATTGATTACTTTAATGCTGGGAAGCAATGCGTTTACCATTATATTTGCCCTTTCAGTCACCGAATGGATCGGTGCCGCAAGGGTTGTAAGGGGGCAAACGCTTCTTTTGAGGGAGATGGAGTTTGTACAGGCGGCAAGGGTTTTAGGAGCAGGCAGAATTCATATACTATTAAAGCATGTGCTTCCCAACAGTGCAGGACCTGTTATGGTGAATTTGATGCAGAGCATACCTGGAGCTATTTTTGCGGAAAGCTTTTTGAGCTTTCTAGGCATGGGTGTAAAGCTTCCTAAGGCAAGCTGGGGAACTCTGGCAAGCGATGGATACAGATATATAAATACTTATCCATGGCTTCTGTTGATACCCATATGTTTTATTGGACTGACAATGATAGCTTTAAATATTCTGGGAGATGCTGCAAAGAATTTGCTTGAGACAAGACATGACAGTATATATATTGCAGAGGAAACCGTAAACAAAGCAGTAATACCCGCTGCAGCAGATAGAGGGAAAATACCCTCTGAAAAGTCTGTGGGTAAACGCACTTTCTGAAAAGAATTGTAAATTGTAAAAGGTGGTTTTTTATGAGCGTGCTTCTTCAGGTATGTGATTTTTCACTCTGGATAGAGGACAAAAGAATACTTGACAGCATAAGCTTAAGCGTTTCTGAGGGAGAAATAGTTGCAGTGGTCGGAGAGAGCGGCAGCGGTAAAAGCATGCTGGCAAAATCCATTCTCAGGCTTAACAGGGAAAAGGGAATTAGAGAAGAGAGAATGAGAGAAGAGGGAAGAATACTGTTTGAGGGAACGGATATAAGCCGATTTAATGACAGACAGATGGCACTGATACGAGGAAACAAAACAGGGATGATATTCCAGGAGCCTTTGACGTATTTAAATCCTGTGCTGAGGATGAAAGGGCAGCTTACAGAACCACTTGTAAAACATAGGGGGTTAAGGAAAAATGAAGCGGCTTTATGCATGAAAAGCCTTCTTGGAAGTTTTGATATAAAAAACCCGGAAAAATATATGGAACACTTTCCCCATGAGCTTAGCGGAGGATTGGCCCAGAGGGGTATGATCGCTATGGCTTCCTCATGCAAACCCCGTCTTATTATTGCCGACGAGGCTACAAGTTCCCTTGATGTAATAACACAAACCTCTATAGTAAATATTTTAAGAGATATGGCAAGATTGAATGAAACATCTCTGATTTTTATTACCCATGACCTTAAACTGGCAGCTAAAATTGCCGATAGAGCTGTAATTATGAGCAAAGGGTCTATTGTTGAAGAGGGAAGCATAAGGCAAGTGTTTGATAATCCCCGATCTGATGCAGCAAAACTACTTCTCAAAGCAGTAGCTGGATGCGAATCTGAATCTCAATGTTGCAAAAGTAGCATTGCATATGATAACCCTCCTGTATTAAAGATTAATAATTTGAGCAAGTATTATAAAAATGGGCAAAATAGTAGTTTTAAGGCTGTAGATAATATTTCTCTGGATATGTATAAGGGCGAGGTTCTTGGGCTTCTAGGAGAGAGCGGCAGCGGAAAGACCACCCTTGCAAGGCTTGTAACCAGGATACTGAAGCCAGATTCAGGGGATATATTATATAAGGAACGAGAGGTTTTAGGACTTAAAGATTATCCCAAACAGGTGCAGATGGTATTTCAGGATCCGTTAGGTGCTCTTGACCCGAGAATGAGAGTAAAGGATATTGTAGCAGAAGGACTGGATATATTTAAATCCTATACGTCGCGTGAAGAGCGAACACTGAAGGTGAGAAGTGCGATAGAGAAGGTTGGGCTTGATATAAGTTTTGAAACGAGGTTTCCTCATCAGCTTTGTGGAGGACAGAGACAGAGGGTTGGTATAGCCAGGTCACTGGTCATGGAGCCTGAAATATTGGTGTGCGATGAGCCGACATCCTATCTGGATGCTGTTTCGAAGGCACAGATTCTGAATCTTTTCAGGAAGTTGAAAGAGGATATGAAGCTTGCATATCTCTTTATAACACATGACATTGGTACATTAGCCAGCATATGTGATAGGATTGCTGTTATGTTCCAGGGAAGAATTGTGGAAACAGGGAGATGTGAAGATATATTGAAAAACCCCTTGCACCCTTATACAAGGATGCTTCTATCGGCAGCATATAACAAAAAGGGAGAGGCTTTGGATTGCCCTGTGGAGGTTCTCAACAGTGGAGTTGAGGAATACGACATGGGCTGCGTTTTTTGTCACAGGTGTTATGCTGCCAAGGATGAATGCTTTAGGGAGAAGCAGGGACTTTTATGTGCAGGTGATATGCATTATGTTGCATGTTGCAGGTGTGAAAGTGTAGCAATCAAATAAGTTGAAACATAAGGAGCTAAAGCGGTATGCATATGGATATGCTTGTGCCTTTGTCTGGAGCTGACTTTATGTCTACCTTTCCTTTTACAAGCTCAGCACGCTCTCTTAACCCGCCAAGCCCGAAACCGCCTTTTAAGGTATGAGTTTTCTTCCTTTGTTCTTCCATATCAAATCCCACTCCATCGTCGGTTACAACAACATAAATTCTGTTCTCATCCACACTGAAGTCGACAATGATGCTTTTTGCCTTGGCATGCTTGTATATGTTTGAGAGAGATTCCTGTACCATCCTGTAAAGTGTTGAAGCAAGATAGTATTCAATACTCGAATCATCACCCTGAACATTAAAGGCTATTTTTGTACCAGTGCTTTCTTCATATATTTTAAACCTGTTATCAAGAGCCGCAATAAGTCCGGTTTCAAGGTAGGAAGGCTTCAGGTCGTACAAGATGGTACGTATTTCCTTGGTAGTGGCCTTGATTGCAGAATTAAGGCTGTCCATTTCTGCAATACCCTTTTCAAACATGGAGTTTTGAAGAAACTTTTTTGCAAGCTCAATCTTAAGAGAGAGATTGACCACTGCCTGAGCTGGGCCATCATGAATATCTCTTGCTATCCTTTTTCTTTCTTCTTCGTGGGCTTTCAATATTTTTCTTGAGAGTATTTCAAGCTCGGAATTCTGTTTTTTATAACTGTCCAGAAGTTCTTTCATTTCCCTGTAAAGCAGTTGATTTTCAAGAACGACAGCAGCCTGGCCTGCCAGGGAATTCATAATAAGCTCGTCGGCAGAGTCAAAAGGTATTATGCTGTCCATGGATTCTTTAATTGTATAGTCAATTTTTTCAGCCTTGGACTTCTTTTTATTTATAAGCTGGATTACACCTAAAATATTGTTTTCATGGTCTTTCATCGGAATGGACAGAATCGATCTGGTAATGTAACCGGTATGAAGATCAAAGCTACTATTATGCTTATAGTCAAGATTGGGACTTAAGTTGTATGCGTCATCAATTCTGATGGTTTCGCCTGTTATGACTGAATAACCGAAGATGCTTTGCCTGGTGATAGGAGAAATAAAGGTTTCAAGATCTGTGTTGAGACTCATATTTTTGGAAATAACGAACTTGAGAACTTTATTTTCATAGTTGTTATTGTTTACCGAAGTCCAGTTGAAATTCTCTTTGTCAATAACCAGGTATATTGTACCGGCATCGGATGATGTCAGGTTCATACTGCTTGAAATTATCATGTCCAAAAGCTTTACAGTATCTCTCTGAGAGGACAGGGATTTCCCAATTTCATAGAATTCTTTTACTTCATAATTTAGAGAAACAATCTTTTTCTTGTTCAATATTTCATTTGACAGCTTTGAAAGAAAGAAACTGCGGTCAAATGCACCGGTATTTATAAATTCAAAAACGTTGTCAAAACTTCCCATTGAATCCAAGTTGCTGTAATAGTAAGTTATCAATATATAATTTAAGCTATTGAAGTTTTTTTTAAGGAACAAAGAGATATCGCTCAAAAGAGGATACTCAACAAATATGACAAGCAACGTGGTCTCAGTGTATACTAAGCTGGACAAAGACTTTTCAATATGATTGAAGAAGTCCTCCTTTAAAGGGAAAAGATTGATTTTATTGAATATCTCCTTTAGGAATCCGATATGGGTATCATATCCAGAACCTGTAGTATTGCCGATTACGAATGCATTTTCATTTAGCATGATACTACCCCTTACAGAATGATTTATTAACTTTACTCACTTCATTGAAAACGTTATAATAGAGATATAAGACTTTAATTAATATTATACATTAAATTTATTATAAATTCAAATTTACTTTACTGTAGGGTGAAAAGCATATGATCTGTTTTAACTGCGGTATCAGTCTTCATAATAATGAAAAAAAAGAGTGCCGGTTGTGCGGAGTCAAATTTGCATTGACCTGTCAAGTCTGTAATTTTCCGAATCCTGCCATGGGCAAATACTGTTTCAATTGCGGGTCAAAAATAACAAGGCTTGAAGATATAAGTTCTGTCAGGAACTTTGATAAACTTTCCGAAAACCGCAGAAATGTGGCAGTAATATTTGCGGATGTTTCGGGCTTTACTGCACTGTCTGAAAAAATGGATCCAGAGGAAGTAAGAGAGCTTATCAATGAATGTTTTAATTATATAACAAGACCTGTTTACGAGCTGGAAGGCACAATAGACAAGTATATAGGAGACTGTGTAATGATTCTTTTCGGTGCAAAATATATACACAGTGATGATGCAAAACGGGCTGTCCGGTGTAGCATGAAAATGCTGGATCTAATAAAGGAGTTTTCGGAAGAAAGGCTTTCATCAAAAGGATTGGTGCTCACGCTGTCAATCGGAATAAACTATGGTCTTGTAGTTACAGGAAGTGTCGGAAATGCCTTTGACAAGGATTATACCGTTATGGGAGATATTGTTAACACAGCACAAAGGTTGCAATCCAATGCGCAAAAAGGGACTGTTCTTGTTTCCGAATCTGTATATATTGATACAAAGGATAGCATCAGTTATTCACAGGCAAAGGAAATCAGTGTGAAAAACAAGGAAAAGCCGGTAAGGTGCTATACGTTGTTGAAAATAAATGTGGAGCATGTTTATGGACTCAATAATACTTTTGTGGGAAGGCAAAATGAGATAAATACGCTTGTTTCCATATACAATAACACCCTGAATGCAGGTACAAGGTGCGTAAAAGTTATTGGTGAAGTGGGTGTGGGTAAGACAAGTATTCTCAGAGAGTTTTACTCAAGACTCGGGAATGATGTAAAGAAGATTTGGGTTGACATAAATTCACTTTCGCAGAACAGAGTTTACTATACTGTTTCAAATATACTTATGGGCATTATGAATATGAATGCGGTAGACAATGTTAACGTTAAACAGAGAAGATTAATGTCTTTCCTCGATTACATCCTTGCTGATTCAAATGAAGAGGAGATTAAGAGAAATTATGATTTCTTGGGGCTTATTTTGGGGCTTTCACGGGACAATGAGTTTCAGAACATATTGAATTCTATGAGCTTTGACAGTATCAGAAGGGAGATAATAAAGCAGCTGTATGTTTTCTTTTCAAAGCTATCAAGAAAATACAGGATTATTATTGCTGTTGATGATATACACTGGTCTGACACCAATTCGCTTCATATAATAAAAGAGCTGATAGGGATGCTTTCTGTTTCAAATATCATGTTTGTTTTTTCTTCAAGGTATGAGGTGGAAGAGCTTTCGGACATGGAGGAAAGCTACAGTTGCCAGACTTTGAAACTTAAGACGCTTGACAGAAAAGCTACCCGGGAACTTGTGTTAAAGCTCTTAGGGTGTAGCAGCATAGAGAAAGCTTTCTTTGATTTGATTGTAAAGTTTACCAAAGGTAATCCTCTTTATATTTGTGAGTTTATTCAGAACGTAATCAGGTCGGAAAGCTTTACAATAAAAGATGATACTGCATGCATTGATATAAATGAAATAACATCACTTCCAAGAAATATTCAAAGCCTTATTCTTGCCAATTTGTCGGAGCTTAACGAAATGACAAGGAATTTTTTACAGGTTGCATCGGTAATAGGAAGAGAATTTAACCTTTCGGTTATTGCAGCCCTTCTTAAGTACAATATTGAAGATGTCAATGATATACTGAGGCTTCCGGTTCATATGAATATAATTTCCCTTAAAACCGCATATACAACTTCCGGCGTTGTTGAAAGGGTTTTTGGGTTTAATCAGGATATGGAGAGGGAGGCTATATATGACAGTATCCTTAATAAGGATAAGAAAGAACTTCACTCTAAAACGGGCGAAATAATCGAGTCGATATATGCCAAGGAAATAGAAGACTATTATGAGATTCTTTTTACCCATTTTGGCAAAGCAGGTCAAAACAAGAAGGCTTCTGATTACGCCTTTAAAACTGCTATAAAAAACAAAGACAATTATAATTTCACAAATGCTCTTACTTATTATAACGAATTTCTGAAACTGCCACAGGACGATAATGATCCGGAAAATAAATCCAGGGTCATGTATGCATATAAGGATATTGGGTATATCAACTTTATTATTGCAAACTATGATTTGGCACTGGAAAACTTAAACAAGGCACTTTCCCTTGCCAGACTTTATGATGACATATACTCAATAAAACTTATGATTGCTGAAGTTTATAAGGAGCAGGACGCATATGACAACGCTATTTTGATACTTGATGAAATTCAGCCTAAAATTAAAAGGGAAAACATTCTCTACGGAAAGCTGCTTCAGATGAAATGCAGTGTACTGAGGATTCTTGGAAATCCAGAAGCTCTCAATATTGCAAAAAAGTCTGAAGAACTTCTGACTGCTACAAGAGATTATGAAAACCTTTCGGAGACTATGAACCAAGCGGGTATAATATACTACACCTTGGGGGAAATATCCGATTCCCTGTTTTACATGGACAAGTCATACAAGTATGCAGAAAAGATAAACAACCTTGCCATTATGGCCAAAGTGTCGGGAAACCTTGGGGCTGTATACCATGCCACCGGTATGATATCAAAGGCGCAGGAATTCTTTGATAAGTCCATCCATGTTTCAAGAAAAATATCCGATCAGCAGGGATATATTGCGGGCTGTATAAATCTCGGCATACTCTATATGGATAAGGGGCTGTTTTCCAAGGCAGAGGTTCTGTTCAATGAGGCAATAAGCATTTCACGGGAAATAGCGTCAAGACTCAATGAAAGTGTTGCGCTTACCAACATAGGAGATATAATGTATGAAAGAGGGCTCAAGGATGAGGCACTTGAATACTATAATAAATCACTTGAGATAGTAAGGGAAATCAATGTACCCATAGGGGAAGGTATAAACTATATAAGCAGTGCAAGGCTGTATATTGAAATGGAGCAGAATGACAGGATTCCTGAAATGCTTGAGACATCATACAAAATATTCAATGAAGCTGGTGAAATTGCATATTTGAGTGATTATTACAGATATAAGGCGTTGCATGAGCTTATGACGGGCGATGCAAATAAAGCCTTGGAGTACTGTGAGAAGGCTATTTCCATAGCGGAAGATGTAAGAAGCGACATGAGAAAAATTAAGGCTTTAAGGCTTAAGGGCAATATTTTGGCATGCCTTGATGACCACCTTTCAAAGGCTATTGACCTGTTTACCGAATCAATAACCCTGTCCCACCAGCTAGAGTCTGATTATGAAGCTGCAAAAGGATATCTTGGAAGGCTTGAGCTTTACAAACAGTTGGACAACACTACTCTGGCCGAAGCGGATTTGTCTTATGCAAAAGAGTGCATAGGAAAAGTTGACCGTTGCCGTCTAAGTGAAATTATCGAAAGCTATATGTTATAGGGTTTATAGCTTCAGTTCCTTGATTTTCTTGTAAATGAAGGGAACAGACATGTTAATGAGACGTGCGGTTTTTTCTATATTTCCATTGCATTGGGAGAGGGCGTTTGATAAAAACTCCTGCTCCTTTTGACGCATGTAGTCCTTGTAGCAATTATGAATAGAAGCTCCGGTATTTGAATGGAAGGTATCTTTAAAAAATGCATTAAGGTCGATGGTTCTGCAATTTGAGAAAATAACAGCCCTTTCGATGAAATTTTTAAGCTCACGTATGTTGCCGGGCCAATTATATGACGAAAGACGGTCATAATCCTTTTCTGTCAGAAGATTGATTTCCCTGCCGGTTTCAGCTGAATATTTTTTTACATAATAATTAGATATCTCAAGGATGTCATGACCTCTTTTCCTTAATGGGGGAAGCTTGATTTCTATAACTGCCAGCCTATAGTATAGATCTGCCCGAAAAAGGTTATTATGAATTTTATCTAAAAGGTTGCGATTGGTAGCTACAATAAATCTGGCATTGGTTTTCTTGTAATGTGTATCTCCCACTCTACGATAAAGTCTATCTTCAAAGAGCTGAAGCAGTTTGCTCTGTATTGAAGCAGATGCGTTTTCAATCTCATCGAAGAAGATGGTACCATCTTCAGCTACATCGATAAGCCCCTTTTTTGATGCAACAGCACCTGTAAAAGCTCCTTTTTCATAACCAAAGATTTCGCTTTCAAATATGTTTTCGCCAATGTTTGGTATTGTTATTTTGACAAAGGGCTTGTTTTTTCGCACTGAGTCGTTAAAATGTATCCATCTTGCGACAAGTTCCTTACCAGTGCCGGTTTCTCCTGTTATGAGAACACTTGAGTTGATATTTAAAATATTCTTGAACCGCAAGATAAAAGCTAAAGTATTATTACCTATAATATCAAAGTCCTCAAACAGAGTATTCTGATTCATAAATAGCGCTCCTAGGGATTTTTTTTTAAAATGCTTTATTCTTATAATTATATATCGGTATAATTTTTTATATAATTATATACAAAAAAGAAATTTTTAATTAAAAAAGCTTTTTTTAAAGCATGAAAAGCTTACGCATAGGACATTAGTCCTATGCAATAATTAGGATTGCAGGACTATGAAAAAAAGCGTAGAGTAGGTCTATGTTACTGAATTTAAGCTTTTTTATAAAACTATGCTATTTTGGCACGGTTCTTGCGTTTAATATAAGTACAAGCATTATTTATTGAAACTTGACATAAACCCCGGTGCTTATTATAAAAGGAGGTTGCTTATGCGTAACAAGAAGTTAATTGCTGTCCTGATAATGGTTACATTACTGATGACGTTGGTACCTGCTACAGCTTTTGCTGGTCCGTATAAAGCAAAATATACACATAGCCAGATAACAACCAAACCTATCATATTTGAAGATACAATAAGGGTTACTGAAAGAGGAGGCGACTTCAGAGTAGGCTTTGTTACACTGCGTTTTAAGAAGGGGTTCCTTCCTAAGGATCAGCTTCCTGCAGTATTCAAAGTAAAGGTATGCGCTAAAGATGGAAAAGTAGGTATTGATGTAAATCCTGATACCGAAAAGTTTTTGAAGAACGTACAGATAAAGGTAGACAGGTATAACGGTTTATTGTACGACCAAAACAAGGGTAAAAATGTCTATGTCAGTGTAAAGCCGCAAATGATAATAGCATGGCATTTTTCCTGGTACAGGTTTAGGTAGATAGGTCTATGAATAATTGATGTTTTTAACTTCCCATCAGAGTAGATTGTGTGACGATCTGTTCTGACGGGAAGTTTTTGTATATATCGTACAATATAATAAAAAAAAGTATATGTCCAACCCTTATATGAATATGCTTATTGTAGATTTGTATATAGGGGTGAGGGTTAATGATTCTGATAATAAGAAGAGATAAAGTTGTCATGTTGGCATTGGTATTTGCACTGCTTATTGCAATATATAGTCTTGGACCGGCAATGGGTTCGAAAGCACTTCAAGTTGTAAATAACGCATCACAAAAGATTGTAGTGCTAGACCCCGGGCATGGAGGGGAGGACCCGGGAGCTACCAGCGATTACAGCGGGATATCTGAAAAAAATATAAATTTATACATCGCACTGAGAGTAAAAGAACAGCTTGAAGCTGAAGGTTTCAAGGTTGTTATGACCAGGCAGGAGGATGCATTGAACTATAAAGAGGGAACAAAGGGGTATAATAATAAAAGGATGCAAGACCTTACAGGGCGTAAAAGAATAATTGATGAGTCCAGAGCCTCCATTGCGGTAAGCATACATTTAAATAAGTTCGGTCAGACTCAATATTCAGGAGCACAGACTTTTTTCCCTCCTAGGTCTCCTGAGAGCAAGACGCTTGCAGAGTGTCTGCAAAAATCATTAAAGGAAATAATTAATCCCGAAAATAAGAGGGAAGCGCTTGTAAAAAGCACAGAGCTTATAATACTGAGAAATGTTAAAGTACCGACAGTCATAGTGGAATGTGGTTTTCTTTCAAACCGGGAAGAGGAACAAAAGCTTGCAACAAAGGAGTACCAGGATAAATTGGCTTACGCAATTAAGGAAGGTATCAAGAAATATTTCGAAGAGTAGAAGAACATATACATACATACATACACACACATATATAGCCTTGTGGTTTTCAGAGATACGGTCATGATGAGGAATGTCTTCCTAAGTTGCCGTATCCTTTTGTTTTTTACATATTACGTTAGTTGCGGGTACATTTGTTTAAATTTGTTGAAACAAATTAAGCAATGCTGAGAGAATGGAAAAGTAATATAATAGTATATAGGTTATGTAAACTAAAGACAAGGAGGATTAGTAATGCACAAACCAAAGATTGTGTTAATACCATCTGTTTTAGTTGCACTTCTGTTTGCATTTGCAATTCCCGTCATGGCAGCACCGTCGGATAAAACCGGAATTTCGGTGGATAATCAAATTTTTTACAGCAATCTAATATGTAAGAGGGAAAACGGTATTATAATGGTACCTGCTTCTGAACTTGCAAAATCACTTGGAGGGAATTTTGACTACGACAGTAATACAATGACAGGCACGTTAAGCTATGGTGAAAATCAACTGGACTTCTGGCTCGATAGCAGTGTTGCAAAGCACAACGGCAAGTACATCAATGCACCTGCACCAATGAAAGTAACAGGATTGAGGTTTATGGTGCCTGCATTATTCAGTTATGACAAACTGGGAGCCGAAGCGTATGATAATGTTTACAAAAACATGATTATGGTATTCAAACCGGAAGGTAGCAAACTGATTTACAGTATCATGCAGGGAGATACATTATGGATAATTTCACAGGGTTTCAACACATCTATAAGTACTATTAAAGCCAATAATGGTTTGAGCAGTGACATGATATATGTGGGACAAAAGCTTTACATAAAGGATTTTAAAGCAAATAATGTAAAGTATGATGCTTTTACTTCAAACAGTGCTACTGTCAGCACAGGTACAAGCCTTAATGTCAAAGCTGTAGGTTATCTCAAACCCTGGACAGAAGTAAAAATAACCGGAAAAAACGCAAGTTGGTTTAAGGTGGAAACTCCTGTGGGAAAAGGATATATTCACGATAGTGTAACATGGATTAAGCAGGACATATTGAAAATGTCAAGATAAAAATGCACATTTTTTATAATATAAAAGTGCACAATT